>NZ_LYTG01000013.1:0-43425 GCF_001816105.1 Exiguobacterium sp. SH31 | reverse complement strand
GGAACAATACCGCAACTTACCGTATATCGGATTTGTCGAGACAGACTAAAAGGAGCGCCTCGAGAGGCGCTCCTTTTACATGTTCGCTTTCTTTTTCTTCTTGCCCTTTTTCCCTTCGATGACGGTCAGGTGAGGGGCGTCGCTGCGATGGACGCTCGTGCGCTTCGACAGTTTGGTCACGTTCGAGCCTGATTTGGTGTTCTTTTTCTTAGCGGCCGCTGCGGAAGGTTTGACTTTTTGGCCATTGCCCGGTCGCGCCATCCGTTTTTTCGACGCTTGTGCGGTCTTCCGGTAACGCACGTCCTCGGCCGAAATTTTAGGAGCCATGAAGACCCGGTAAATCACGTAAAAGATTAACCCGAAAATACCGATGAAGAGTAGCTGTCTGAACAATCGACCAGGATCGGTCGCTAACGTATGTCCGACTCCGATGAAGCCTAAGATGAACACGATGGTCGCCGCGGTCGAGCCGATTCTTTGTCTGATCATGGTGTTTTCCTCCTCTTTATCCCTCTCTTTGGACGTCCGGTTGACCGAGTTCGGAACGTTCCCACGTCTCGAACGCTTCGATGGCGACGCGAATCTGTTCGTCGTTCGGTTCTCGCGTCGTTAATAGTTGCAATGAAAGTCCTGGTTTACCGAGCACGGATAAAAACCGATGCTCCCGGAAGCGATTGGTGAATTGAAGCACCTCGAACGAGATGCCGATGACGACCGGCAACAGCGCGATCCGGCTGACGAGCCGGACCCAAAGTGGGTCGATCGGGACGACCATATAGACGCCGATGCCGACAAAAACGGTGAACAGGATGAAGCTTGAACCACACCGATAGTGGAGGCGTGAGCTTGAACGGACGTTATCAACGGTGATCGGTCGTCCGGATTCGTAGCAGTTGATAACTTTATGCTCGGCGCCATGATATTGGAAGACGCGTCTGATGAGCGGGGTCAATGAAATCAAGTATAGGTAGCTGAGCAGTAATACTAGTTTAATTCCCCCTTCGAGCAGGTTTTGAATCACGTGACCGGACAGTGCGGGCACGTTTTGGAACATAGCGGCAAGGAGCGCCGGGGTGACGTTGAAGATCAATTTTCCGAAGATGTAAGAAATGACACCGACGATGGCGATCATGATGACCATGAGGATGTTTTGCTTCTGCTCTGGTTTCTCCGTGACGTCTTCGCTCGGGTCGACGTCATAGCGATCGCTCGCGAAGTTCATGTGGGCCGATCCGTTCTTTAACGACTCGTATAAAGCGACGATGCCGCGAAGGAACGGGACTTTTTTCAACGATTGGACCCACGGGACGAGGAGTCGAGGCTGTTTGAACGTCTCGATCGATCCGTCTTTACGCCGGATGGCCGAGGCGCTCTCGGTGCGTCCTTGGAACATGACGCCTTCGACGAGTGCTTGACCGCCGACGGGGATCAACTTTTTATTTTTCATAGGTTCTCCTCGATTCTGACAAGTATATAGTTGAATTATAACGTGATTCGATCGAAAAACGAAACCTCAGGTGACGCGATTATCGCTCGTCGCATAAATTTGTTACAATAAGAAAGACTTGACGAATGAGGGGGAAGGCTTGTGCATATACTTGTCTTGAACGGACCGAATTTGAACTTGCTAGGTAGACGGGAACCGGATGTGTACGGGGATGTCTCGCTGAAAGGCTTGACGGCAGAACTGTTGCTCGAAGCACCGGGAGATGTTCGTCTCACGTTCATCCAGTCCAATCATGAAGGTGAGCTGATCGATGCGTTGCATGAGGCGTATGATTACGCGGGCGTCATCTTGAACGCCGGGGCGTATACGCATACGTCGATTGCATTGCGGGACGCGATTGCCGCTATTTCAGCCCCGGTCGTCGAAGTACATATCTCGAACGTGCATGCCCGTGAGTCGTTTCGTCACGAATCGAAACTTGCCGGTGTCTGCCTCGGCGTCATCAGCGGCTTCGGATTGACGAGCTATACGCTCGCGTTGCATGCACTCATCGAACATTGGAGGAATCGACATGATTGAACGCGTCAACAAGCTACAAGCTCAGTTAGAAATGAACGGGATCGATGGATTGCTCGTGACGAAACGAGAGAACATTCGTTACTTGTCTGGGTTTACCGGGTCGAGTGGGGTCATTTTGATCACAGCGAAGGCGGCGAGTTTCATCACGGACTTCCGCTATACCGAGCAGGCAGCTAGCCAAGTAACCGGTTATGACATCATCGAGCTCGAAACATCGCTCATCAATTCGGTGTCTGACATCGCGAGCCGAGAAGGGGTGAAGCGTCTCGGGATCGAACAAGATGACATGACGGTCGGGACGTATCGGACTTATGAAAAAGAGGTAGCGGCTGAACTGGTCGAGACGTCAGGAATCGTGGAAAAGCTGCGCTTGATTAAGGACGAGGCAGAGATTAAGATAATGAAGGAAGCTGCGGCGATTGCTGATGCGGCGTTTGCCCACATCCAGACGTTCATTCGCCCGGGACGCACTGAGAAAGAAGTCGCCAATGAGTTGGAGATGTTCATGCGCGGCCAAGGTGCGGATTCGTCTTCATTCGATATGATCGTCGCTTCTGGTCATCGTTCGGCATTGCCGCACGGTGTGGCCAGTGACAAAGTCATCGAAGCCGGTGAACTCGTGACGCTCGACTTTGGAGCGTACTACAAAGGGTACTGTTCGGATATTACGCGCACGCTCGCAGTCGGCGAGATCTCAGACAAATTGCGCGAAATTTATGACACGGTGTTACGTGCCCAACTGGCAGGCGTGGAAGGGACTCGGGCCGGCATCACTGGCATCGAGGCTGACGCGTTGACGCGTGACGTCATCAAAGAAGCCGGGTACGGCGAGTACTTCGGCCACTCAACCGGTCACGGACTCGGAATGGAAGTACATGAGGCGCCAGGGTTGTCATTCCGGTCTGACACGGTGCTCGAACCTGGGATGGTCGTCACAATCGAGCCAGGGATCTACATCGCCGGCATCGGTGGCTGCCGCATCGAAGATGATGTCGTCATCACGAAGGATGGAAATGTCCGTCTCACGCAGTCGCCAAAAGAGTTAATCACGATCGAGGCTTGAGTCTCAGCTCATTTTTAGGAGGAAATCAATATGGTATCAGTAAACGATTTAAAGACAGGATTAACAGTCAAAACATCAGATGGTTCGATTTGGCAAGTCATCGAGTTCCAACACGTCAAACCAGGTAAAGGCGCAGCGTTCGTTCGTACAAAAATGCGCAACTTACGTTCTGGTGCGATTCAAGAGACGACGTTCCGGGGCGGCGAGCGGGTCGAACGCGCTCACATCGAACGTAAAAAAATGCAGTATTTGTATCCGATGGGCGACACGTACGTCTTCATGGATACGGAGTCATATGAGCAGCTCGAATTGACGGGCGAGCAAGTGAAAGCGGCGCTTCCGTTCATGCTCGAGAACATGGAAGTGAGCATCGCTGATTATAACGGTGAGATCCTCGGGATCGAGCTTCCGACGACGGTCGTCTTGACGATCACAGAAGCTGACCCAGGTGTTAAAGGGGATACGGCGTCGAACGTCAAAAAGAACGCTACGGTCGAGACAGGCCATATCATTCAAGTCCCGCTCTTCATCGAGCCAGGTGAAAAAGTAACGGTCGACACACGTACCGGCGACTTCATGGGACGTTATAACGGGTAATACGAGCAGTGTCCATTCAAACGAATGGGCACTTTTTTTGTCGTTGCATTCACTGGTCTGACCAGTTATAGTAGAGTAGAGATTAGTACCAGGTATAAATAGGGGGTTTATTTCATGCAAATCGATCATATTAAAGAGCTGATTGAACTGCTCGACCAGACGTCTATCCATGAGATGGAGCTCGAGACGTCCGAGTTCAAACTGTCATTAAAAAAAGAAACGGCGCAGCAAATCGTCGCGAGCACACCGCTTGCTCAACCGAGTACTGCTCCGTTATCTGTACCAGCCGTAGAAGAGAGCGAAGCGCCTCAAGCGGAAGTGAGCAACTTACGTACCATCACATCTCCGATGGTCGGAACGTTTTATTCACGCCCGGCCCCGGATAAAGACACATACGTCAAAGTAGGCGACCGTGTCGAGATGGGTCAGGTCGTCTGTATATTAGAAGCGATGAAACTGTTCAACGATGTCGAGGCCGAAATCAGCGGGGAAGTCGTTGAAATCCTCGTCGCCGACGGCGATCTAGTCGAATATGGCCAAGCGCTCTTTAGCGTGAAGTGAGGGTGCTATGAAATTACTCATTGCAAACCGCGGCGAGATCGCGGTACGAATCATTCGGGCAGCCAAAGAAATGAATATCCCGACAGTCGCCGTCTTTTCGGAGGCAGATCGTGAGGCGTTGCACGTTCGTCTCGCGGACGAGGCGTATTGTATCGGACCGAACCCGTCGAAAGACTCTTATTTGAATATCCCGAACATCTTGTCGGTCGCTTGTGCGGTCGATGCGACGATGATCCATCCTGGGTATGGATTTTTGGCAGAAAATGCCGAGTTCGCCGAGATGAGCGAAGCGTGCGGGATCCAGTTCGTCGGTCCGAGCAGCTATGCGATTCGGAAGATGGGCATTAAAGATGAAGCGAAGCGGACGATGATCGAGTCAGGTGTGCCTGTCGTCCCGGGATCGAGCGGTGTCGTGACGGACGATGAGGCGATTGAACTCGCCCGAGAAATCGGTTATCCGGTCATCATCAAGGCGACGGCCGGAGGCGGCGGACGCGGGATTCGTGTCGCTTTCGACGAAGAAGAGCTCATCAAAGGACTCGTCGCGACCCGTAAAGAAGCGAAGCAAGCCTTTGGGAACGGTGACGTCTATTTAGAGAAATATATCGAATCGTTCCGTCACGTCGAGGTGCAAGTGCTCGCTGACCAGTACGGGAACGTCATTCATTTAGGAGAACGAGACTGCACGATCCAACGCCGGATGCAGAAACTGATCGAGGAGGCCCCGTCGCCTGCGATCGACGAGGCGACGCGTCAAGCGATGGGAGAAGCGGCCGTCAAAGCGGCGAAAGCGATCCAATATTCGGGCGCCGGGACGATCGAGTTTATTTATGTCCCTGAATCGAACGAGTTTTACTTTATGGAAATGAACACGCGAATCCAAGTCGAGCATCCGGTCACGGAGATGATCACCGGCTTTGATCTCGTCCAAGCGCAACTTGAAGTCGCGCTCGGGCATCCGCTCGCCATCTCACAGGCCGATATCGTCTTTAGCGGTCATTCGATCGAATGCCGCATTAACGCCGAAGACCCGTTCACCGACTTCCGTCCGATGGCCGGCAAGATCGATCAATATATCGTTCCAGGAGGAATGGGGGTACGGGTCGACAGCGGCTTATACGCAGGTGCCGTCATCCCGCCGTTCTATGACTCGATGGTGGCGAAGTTGATCGTCCACGCCCCTACTCGCGAGGAAGCGATTGCGAAGATGCTCCGTGCCCTTGACGAGTTCACGGTGTCGGGTATTCATACGACGATTCCGTTCCATCAACAAGTCATGGCGCACGAACATTTCCGTAACGGTGCGTTCGACACGAAATTTGTCGAAAAAGAAATGATACTGACGAAATGAGTCGAACGAGGAAGCCCGAACATTATTTCGGGCTTCCTTGTTTTTTGTACTGAATTTGTGAGTGCTTTATGCTAAACTATCACAGTCAACAACCCGCCACTTAACGCCTTGACGGTCCGTTTGAGGTGGGGGCTTGCGTCCATCGAGGACTCGACGGCGCCTCTACCCTCGTAGAGTACGGTTACGCTCGTTCCTGCCCGGTAGTGCGGACGGCGCTCATGCGCCTCCTACCTTCGCGTGGCGGAACATCGGGACGGTTGACCTCGCCCCTTCCATGGGGGTCATGCTCCCGTGGCACCTGTACCGATGTGTTCGATGCCTTTCCGATGCAGGTTCATCGCGCCGACGCGGTCATCATTCGATCGGTACCGGCAGTTCTTGCATTGGAACGTGTGCAGCTTCTTGTCCCGGTTCGCCTTCTCGGTGTGCCCGCATGTCGGACAGGTCTGGGAGGTGTGTCTCGGGTCGACGACGATCACCTTCTGACCGTTCAGTGCGGCCTTGTACTCGAGCATGCGACGGAACTGGTAGAACGCCCACGACACGGAGACGTAGCGGTTTCTCGCCCGCACCTTCTCTGTGGCGGCATGGATGCCGGTCAGGTCCTCCAACACGAACAGCGTGCCCCTCGGGTATCGGTCGACGAGTGCCTTCGTGACCTGATGGTTCACATCGGTCACATAACGGTTTTCTCTCGAGCCGAGCTGTCTCAGCCGCTTGCGGGCCGATGGGGTCTGCCGTCGTTGGAGCTGTTCGCGGGTGGCTTTAAACGTGCCTCGCTTGTGCTTCACCATTCTTCCGTCGTAGAAGGTGGTCTCGCCCTGGCTGTCGTACGTGACCGCCAGGAAGTTGATGCCGAGGTCCACACCGACGATGTTTGTGACGCAAGCGTCGTCGAGTTCGGGGAACGTCTTCGTCACGGGGATGTGTAGGAACCATTTCTCGTGTTTGTGCACCAGTTTGGCTGTGCCGAACCGCCACGTTCCGTTGAAGTACTGCCTCATGCCCTTACGCGCATAGTCCAGCTTGATCCGTCCGTCCAGCGTGTTCACGCTGAACCGGTCCTGGGTGAGCGAGTAGTCGCGGTTCCAGACGAGGTCGTATTCGGGACGCTTGAACTCCACACGGGACCACGCGTGCCCGTTCGACTTCGCCGACTTGTACCGAACGATCACCGTCTTCATGACCGACTGGGCCATCTGGCTCTTCAGGCCGAACCGTTGCCGGAGCTCGGCATAGTGCGAGTCGTTGAGGCTCGCCTGGTTCAGGTCCCTCGTCTCGAAGACGTGTCCCGACAGCTAGTCACAAGCCGACCGGTATGCGTCCATCGTTGCCCTCAGGATAGCCGCTTGAGGGGGCGGGACGAAGAGTTGGACCTTCGCAGTGATGGTGGACATTGGGTTCACCGCCTTTCACTAGAGATAATATTTTTTTCCCGTAGAGAACAGTTTACAAACGAACAACCGGAGAGGATGGGCAAGAGATGAGGCCGGTATCGATAGCGACGTTGTCTGCCAAAACGGACATGCGTGATTCAGTCCCGGCGGCAATTTCTCCCCCACTTATCGTCGGGCTGTGCCCGGAGCACGATTGAAGTAGGGGTATCCTTGCCGATTAAAGATGAAAGCAAGCAAAAGGAGAGTATCTGAATGAAACGTCATGAAGCACGGGAAAAAGCGATTCAAACGCTTTTTCAAATCGAAGTATCAAAACTTGAGGTAGACGAGGCTATCGAATTTGCCCTCGACGGCATGGAAACAGATCCATTCTACGAGCAACTCGTCGTTGAAACGTTGGAGAAGAAAGACGAGATCGACGCGTTGCTCATCGAGAACTTAAAGAACTGGCGGCTTGACCGACTCGGCAACGTCGAGCGGACGATTCTTCGGATGGCGACATATGAATTGCTGTATGTCGAAACGATTCCAGATAAAGTCACGATCAATGAAGCGGTCGAACTCGCTAAGTCATTCGCTGACGAAGAAGCGGCCAAACTCGTGAACGGCGTACTCGGAAACATCATTAAAGCGTAAGTATAAACAGAGAAGACACCACACCAACTACAGAGAAACCTAACATAACGGGGGATGAGAGAGATGGCAGTAGTGATCGACGGGAAACAAATCGCAGCATCGTATCGGGAAACGTTGAAAGATCAGGTGACAGCTCTTCGGGCGCGCAGTATCACCCCGAAATTAAAAGTCATTTTAATCGGGGACGACCCAGCGAGCCACAGTTACGTTCGCGGGAAAGAGCGAGCGGCCAAAGAGATTGGCATCGACTCGCAAATACTTCGATTTGATGATGACATGACCGAAGCGGATTTACTGAAGCTGATTGATTTATTGAATGAAGATCAAGCGGTACATGGGATTCTCGTCCAACTCCCGTTACCGAACCATATCGATGAATCGCGCGTCATCATGCGAATTTCACCAGACAAAGACGTCGATGGCTTCCATCCAGAGAACGTCGGGAAGATGATGCTCGGTCTTGACACGCTGTTGCCGTGCACGCCGCATGGCATTTTACACCTCGTCAAAACGCAGACCGACCTCGTCGGGAAGCATGTCGTCGTCGTCGGGAGAAGTCAGATCGTCGGCAAACCGGTCGGCATGCTGTTTTTGAACGAGTCGTCGACTGTCACGTATTGCCATTCGAAGACGGCTGACCTCGGAGCGATGACGAGACAGGCCGATATTTTGATCGTCGCGGTCGGACGGGCCGGACTCGTCACGGCCGACATGGTCAAACCAGGTGCGATCGTCATCGACGTCGGTGTCAACCGTGTCGACAATCGTCTCGTCGGGGACGTCGACTATGAAGGTGTCAAAGACGTGGCGAGCGCCATCACGCCTGTACCTGGCGGCGTCGGACCGATGACGATCACGATGCTCATGCATAACACGGTCGAGGTCGCTTCGCGTGGCTAATGCGATTCAAGTGTCCGAAGTCGTCCGTTACGTCAAACGACAGCTTGACGACGATCCGATTTTACAACAAATCGCGGTCGTCGGTGAGATCTCGAACTTTAAACGTTACGCTTCGGGTCATTGCTATTTCACGTTGAAAGATGAGGCGTCTCGTATGAAAGCCGTCATGTTTTCACGTGACGCCAGAACGCTCACGTTCGAACCGACAGACGGGATGAACGTCGTCGTCGTCGCGCGCGTGACGATGTACGAGGCGACGGGTGACGTTCAGCTGTACGTTGAACTGATGCGTCAAGACGGTGTCGGTCTATTGTTTGAACGTTACGAGGCGAGAAAACGCGAACTCGAAGCGAAGGGGTGGTTCGACGCGGGCCGGAAGCGTTCGCTCCCGGCCTTCCCTGAACGAATCGGGATCATCACGTCCCCCAAAGGTGCTGCCTTGCACGACATCGCGACGACACTGCGGCGCCGGGCGCCACACGTAGCCATCACGTTCGCCCCGGTTGCCGTCCAAGGTGACTTGGCGGCCCCGCAAGTGGCGAGTGCGATTCGCTGGATGAACGAACGGACGGACTGTGACGTCTTGATCGTCGGCCGGGGCGGCGGCTCGATCGAGGAACTGTGGGCGTTCAACGAAGATATCGTCGTTGAAGCGATTTACAACTCGACGATTCCGGTCATCTCGGCCGTCGGTCACGAAACCGACTTCACGCTTGCCGATTTTGTCGCCGATTTACGTGCGGCCACACCGACGGCTGCGGCGGAACTTGCGACGGCGACGATCGATGCGCAGCGAAAAGACGTCGAGCGTTTGACGATGCAGTTGCAGCGTTCCGTCACGAATCAAATGACAGCTGTGCGCGACCGGCTCGAACGGGCGGCGAACAGCTACGGGTTGAAGTCGCCGCGGTTCACGCTCTCACAAAAGCGGGACCGGTTCGCTCAGGCTGAGATCCGGCTCGAGCAAGGTGTCACCAAACAACTGACGTTCGCCCGCCATCGTCTCGCTCAATCGCAGCAGCGGCTCGATGTCCGGAATTTGGCTCGGGCACTGCGGACGAACGATGAACGGTACCGTCAATTTGAAGGACGACTGAACCGGATTCGGCCGCTCGAACGGCCGACCGAACGCTTTGCCGCGCAGGTCGGCAGGTTGCATGCGGTCAGCCCGCTCGCGGTCCTATCCCGAGGCTATACGCTTACCGAGCAAGACGGGACGTACGTGAAAGATGTCAAACAACTACATGACGGAGTCGTGACGATCCGTTTCCGAGACGGTCACGCCGTCGCGGAAGTGAAGGAGAGACATTATGGCGAAGAAACAAGAAGAACAGACGTTTGAGACGGCGCTAGCCCGACTCGAAGACATCGTGGCGAAACTTGAGACTGGAGAAGTCGCGCTTGAAGAAGCGATGACGCTCTACGAGGAAGGTGTTCGTCTGTCGGCGCTTTGTCAGTCAAAATTGACGGCTGCCGAAAAGAAAATGGACGAAATTTTAGAACTTGACGGTACGCTCCGTGACAAAGGAGGCGCCGTATGAGTCAGTTGATGCTCGATGAGTGGAAACGTGCGGTCGAACAGGCGATGAGTCGTCTCGTTGACGACGCTTCCATGCCGGAGCGACTGTTCGAAGCGATGACCTATTCATTAGAGGCGGGTGGGAAACGGATTCGTCCGGCCCTCCTGTACGCCGTCCTCGATACATACGGCCGACCGATTGAAATTGGTCACGAAGCCGCCGTCGCACTCGAGATGGTACATACGTATTCACTCATTCATGACGATTTGCCGGCGATGGACGACGACGATGTCCGCAGAGGCCGTCCGACGAACCATCGCCAGTTTGATGAAGCGACCGCGATCCTTGCGGGCGATGCGCTCTTGACGGACGCATTTCAAGTGATCACCCGCACGCACGCCGCGCCTGAAAAACTAGTGAGTTTGATTTCACGGTTCAGCGAGGCGGCCGGTAGCGCCGGGATGGTCGGTGGACAGCTAGACGACATGCTAGCCGAGAAACGACTACACGTATCGCTAGAGACGCTTCAGTCGATTCATGCCCGCAAGACCGGGGCGCTGCTCGTCTATGCGCTCGAAGCAGGAGCGATTTTGGCCGATGCGTCCGCAAGCGACCAAGCGGCATTGAAGCGTTTCGGAGCGCATCTCGGTGTTGCGTTCCAAATCCAAGATGACATTTTAGACGTCGAAGGCGATGAGGCGTTGATCGGGAAACGCGTCGGTTCGGACGAAGGGAACGATAAATCGACGTATCCGAAGCTGCTCGGTCTTGACGGTGCGAAACAAGCGCTCGCTCAAGAAGTCGCGCAAGCTGAAGCTGCGCTCGCCGAACTGTCGGTCGCTTCACCTCGTTTGCATGAGCTACTTTATTTTGTCGTCAAACGCAATCATTGACTTTAGGTGACACGATGAGCACATCGTGTCACCTTTGTTTTTCTGTATGTATAGCATATATGGACACATTCTTGTAAAATGTAAGGTACGAATCAGTAATACGACAGGAGAAAGGATGGTCATCATGGACCTGACATCCATTCAAGACCCGTCATTTTTAAAGAAAATGTCGGTGACCGAGATCGAAGCGCTTGGCGCAGACATCAGACGGTTCTTGATTGAAAAATTGGCAGAAACGGGAGGGCATCTCGGACCGAACCTCGGCGTTGTCGAGTTGACGCTTGCCTTACACCGTGTATTTGACAGTCCGAAAGATCAACTCGTATGGGACGTGGGGCATCAAGCCTATGTCCACAAAATTTTAACGGGACGGACGAACCAGTTCGACACGCTTCGCCAGTATAATGGCTTATGTGGGTTCCCGAAGCGCTGTGAGAGCGAGCACGATGTATGGGAGACGGGGCACAGTTCGACCTCGTTGTCGGCGGCAATGGGGATTGCCATCGCCAACGAGCTAAAAGGGCGAGCGGATGATCGCGCCATCGCCATCATCGGAGACGGTGCTCTCACGGGCGGAATGGCGCTCGAAGCACTCAATCACATCGGGGCCGAGAAACAAAACGTCATCGTCATTTTAAATGACAATGAAATGTCGATCGCGCCAAACGTCGGGGCGATGCATAATATGCTCGGCCGGATGCGGGCGTCACGTAAACTGAAGCATGCCCGCGAGGAAGTCGAAGCGCTCATCAAGCACATCCCGATTGTCGGAAGTTCGCTCGAACGCAGTGGCGAACGAGTCAAGGACATGTTGAAGTCGGCACTCATACCGGGTACGTTCTTCGAAGAACTTGGCTTCACTTACTTCGGACCGACGGACGGTCACGATTTGAAAGATTTGCTCGAGACACTCGAGTATGCGAAAAAAATTGATGGACCGGTACTCGTCCATGTCATCACGAAAAAAGGCAAAGGCTATCGTCCGGCCGAACTAGATGGCATCGGGACGTGGCACGGTCTCGGACCGTACAAGATTGAATCTGGTGAAGTCATTAAAGGGAAAGTCAAAGGACCGAGCTATTCAAAAGTCGTTGCCGAAACGATCACGAAAGTCGCGGAGACGGATGAGCGTGTGACGTTGATCACGCCAGCGATGAGCGTCGGTTCGAAACTGGACTGTTTCAACAAGCAATTCCCGGAACGCATGTTTGACGTCGGCATCGCCGAGCAACATGCGGTCACGCTCGCCGGAGGTCAAGCGACACAAGGTCTCAAACCGGTCGTTTCAATCTATTCGACGTTCTTCCAGCGCGCCTATGATCAGCTCGTACACGATATTTGCCGCCAAAACTTGAACGTCGTCTTCACGATTGACCGGTCGGGCCTTGTCGGCGCCGACGGGGAGACGCACCAAGGCGTGTTCGATATCGCCTTCATGCGCCATGTGCCAAACATTCGGATTTTGATGGCGAAAGATGAGGAAGAATTGCAACATCTCGTCTACACGGCGTTAAAATATGATGATGGACCGATCGCTGTGCGGTTCCCGCGCGGAGAAGGCATCGGTACCCCGATGAGTGAGACGTTGCGTGAACTTCCGCTCGATGAGTGGGAAGTCGTGGCTGACGGGACGGACGTGGCCATCTTGACGTTCGGGCCGCAAGTGCAAGATGCGCTAGAAGTGAGAACGCTCCTCGAAGGACAACGGAGCGTACGGGTCATCAACTGCCGTACGATCAAACCGCTCGACGATGCGATGCTTACCGCACTCTATGAGGAAGGCATCCCGCTCGTCACGCTCGAAGAGGCCGTTCTTGCCGGAGGATTCGGAAGCAGCGTGCTCGAGCATGCGAGTGATGCGAGACAGTTCCCGCGCGTCCTTCGTCTAGGGATTCCGGACCGTTATATTGAACATGGCGCGGTCAATCAACTGCTAGAAGAGATCGGACTCAGACCGTCTCAAATCGCGGAATCGGTAGAGCAGTTCATTCAAATGACAAATCGACAGAATGTGTGAGGAATTATGGAAAAACGAAATAAAACAAGATTAGATGTATTGCTCGTCGATCGCGGGTTAGCGGAGACGAGAGAGAAAGCGAAACGGGCCGTCATGGCCGGAATCGTATACAGCGGGACGGAGCGGCTCGATAAAGCCGGCGATAAAGTGTTTGACGACATCCCGCTCGAAGTCAAAGGGCAGACGATGCCTTACGTCGGCCGTGGCGGATTAAAGCTTGAAAAAGCACTCCAAGTGTTCCCGCTCGACGTCTCCGGACGTATCGGGATTGATATCGGCTCGTCGACGGGTGGTTTCACCGACTGTGCCCTTCAAAACGGGGCGACGCAAATGTATGCGGTCGACGTCGGTTACAATCAGTTGGCTTGGAAGCTTCGGAGCGACGAACGTGTCGTCGTCATGGAACGGATGAACTTTCGGCACGCAACGAACGAGCAGTTCCCGATTCAACCCGACTTTGCGACGATTGACGTCTCGTTCATCTCGCTTCGGCTGATGATTCCGCCGTTAAAACAAATTTTAAAACCGGACGGTGTCGTCATGGCGCTCATCAAGCCTCAATTTGAGGCCGGTAAAGCGGATGTCGGTAAAAAAGGCATCGTTCGGGACCGGTCGATTCATGAACGCGTCGTCAATGAGATGGTCCGCTACTTCGCATCTGAAGGGTTCTGGGTCGAAGGGCTCGACTTCTCGCCGATCACTGGCGGTGACGGCAATATCGAATTCTTGCTGTTCGCCCGTTACACGGGGATCGGTGGGGTCGAACCAGCTCTCGACGTGTCAGCGGTCATCGACAAGGCACATACTCAACTGAAGAAAACCGTATGAACAGCTGCAGACGATTTGTCTGCAGCTGTTTTTAAAGGTGGTTGCTCACCATATCTTTCCTTTTCAACCTTGGAATGGTAGACCTTTTTTCGTCAATACTTTAGAATGATACTGTATATGTGAAACGAAAAATGAGGTGTCAGGGCGTATGAACAAAGGACAGCGATTGATTAAAATTCGAGAAATCGTTACGAATCGTGAAATTGAGACCCAAGATGAACTCGTGGACGAACTCCATCGGTCTGGTTACCCAGTGACGCAAGCGACGGTGTCGCGTGACATTAAAGAACTTCATCTCGTCAAGGTGCCGCTCAACGACGGCCGCTATAAGTATAGTCTGCCGGCCGACCAGCGCTTCAACCCGTATGGCAAGATGAAACGGATACTCGGCGACAGCTTCGTCTCAGTCGACTCGGCCCAAAACTTGGTCGTCATGAAGGTGTTGCCTGGTAATGCGGACGCGATCGGCGTCTTGATTGACCACCTGTCATGGGATGAATTGATCGGGACAGTGTGCGGGGATGATACGATCTTGATGATTGCGCGGGATGAGGACCAAGCGAAACAAATCATCGAACGACTACTCGGAATGTTATGAGGTGAATTATCGGATGTTAGCAGAACTATCGATCAAACAATTTGCGATCATCGATGAATTGAACGTCACGTTCAAGCGCGGGATGACCGTATTGACCGGGGAGACCGGGGCGGGAAAATCAATTCTCTTGGATGCGATCGGACTGCTCGTCGGTGGACGGGGTTCGAGTGAATTCGTGCGTTACGGTCAAGATAAAGCGGAAATCGAAGGGCTGTTCGTCGTCGAACCCGATCATTTGATCATCGAGGCGGCGACGCAGTACGGAATCGAGATCGAGGAAGGGACCGTCATTTTGCGCCGTGATTTACATAGTAGCGGCAAGAGTGTGTGTCGTGTCAACGGCAAAATGATGCCGCTGTCGACGTTGCGTGAGTTGGGACGTCTCTTGGTCGATATTCATGGACAACACGAGCATCAACATTTGATGGATGCCGAGCATCATCTCGGCATATTGGACAGTTTCGGCGAAACGGATTTGGCCCCGTTGTTAGCGCGTTATCACGAGACGTACACCGATTGGAAACGTGTCGCTGATGAACTGAAACGACTCAGTCAGAGCGAGCAGGAATTGGCCCAACGAATGGACTTATTATCGTTTCAAACGAATGAAATCGACGCGGCCGAGCTCAAAGTCGGGGAAGAGCAGGCGTTGACTGAAGAACGGAACGAACTTGCAAACTTTGAACGGATTCATCAGCACGTCCGCTTGTCTTACGACGCCGTTGCGGACGAGGGGAAAGGGATTGATCAAATCGGCATCGCGATGCGGGAGATGGAAGAAGGTTCGGCGCTCACGGCATCACTTGCGCCGATGGCCGAGATGATCTCGAACGCATACTTCCTGCTTGAAGACGCCAAGTTCCAATTGCGCGACCAACTCGATTCGCTTGAATTTGATCCGATCCGGCTCGATGAGATTGAAACGCGCCTCGCGTTGTTCCAACAATTGAAACGGAAATACGGGGCGACGATTGACGACGTCATCACGTACGGAGAAAAAATCACAGAAGAGTTAAAAACGATGACAAATCGGGAAGAACATCTTCAAGAAATAACAGATCGTCTCGACAGGCTCGAACATTTGATGCGTTCGGCCGGCCTCGAGTTGTCGGCAGCAAGGAAACGAGCAGCCGGCGAGCTTGAGAAGGCAATTCAGCGTGAGTTGAAAGAGCTCTATATGGAGAAGACGAAATTTGAGGTCCGATTCAAAGAAGTGTCGTGCAAGGCGGACGGGCTCGATCAAGTCGAATTCTATATGATGACGAACGTCGGAGAGCCGTTCAAGCCGCTAGCGAAAGTCGCCTCAGGCGGAGAGCTGTCACGGGTCATGCTCGCGTTAAAATCGATTTTCTCAAGGACGGTCGGTGTCGCGTCAATTATTTTTGACGAAGTCGATACGGGTGTCTCGGGGCGGGTTGCCCAAGCGATGGGAGAGAAGATCTTCCGCTTGTCGGTCGGTTCACAAGTGCTTTGTATCACGCATTTGGCCCAAGTGGCCGCCATGGCGGATCATCACTTGTATATTACGAAGACCGAGACGGACGAACGGACGAAGACAAACGTCGCCGCGCTTAGCCATGAGGACCGCATCGATGAACTCGGAAGAATGATTGCCGGTGCGCAAATGACCGATTTGACGAAACAGCATGTGGAGGAGCTGCTTGATATGTCCCTCCAATTAAAACGGAAGTTTATCGAAGGAGTGTCTTAATTGATTACATTATGCATTGCGGACGACAATCGTGAAATCGTCGACTTGTTGACTCGACAACTTGAGTCCGAGTCCGACTTGAAAGTCGTAGGGACCGCTTTCGACGGCGAAGCATGCCTAGACGTCGTCAAGACACACCAGCCGGACGTGCTACTGCTAGATATCATCATGCCGCATCTTGACGGGATCGGTGTGCTAGAACGGCTTCAAGTAGACTTGCCGCACACGAAGCCGGAAGTGATCATGCTCAGCGCTTTCGGAAAAGATGAAGTCACGAAACAAGCCGTTCAACTGGGTGCTTCTTATTTCTTGGTCAAACCGTTCAACATTCAACAACTGATCTCTAAAATCCGCGAGCTGGCTGCGGGTTCAAGCCGCGAATTCGAGCCGATGTCGCCAGAAGAACTCGACATCTCGCTCTTGTTGCAACAGCTCGGCATCTCGCCGCGGATCAAAGGATTTAAGTATATCCGCCAAGCGGTCGTCTATGTGAGGGAGCGGCAAGAACTTTTAGGGTTGATCACAAAGGAATTGTATCCGATGATTGCCAAAGAACATGAGACGACGTCGTCTCGGGTCGAGCGGGCGATGCGTCACGCGATTAAGACGGCTTGGGAAAACGGGATGCGGGATCACGAGATGTTTGACGGTCGTCCAGAGCGGGAGCGCAGCCCGAAAAACTCAGAATTTATTTCGTATTTCGTAACGTACCAATCGTTCAAACAACAGTGAAGGAGTCAGGGGAATCCCCCTGATTTCTTTTCTGTTTTATAAAGAAAGCGCTTGCATTTTTGATGACTCTTGTTATAATAAAGGTGTACCAAGTTACTTGGACGAGCGTCAGATGAACGCTTTCTAACATGTTCCGGAACAGGTTAGAGCAAGAAATCATCTCGGCTCGCTATCCGTTAATAGCTCAGAGGTGCGAACGACATCTCAAATCGTTATTGTTCCGACGAGAGGTCGCGACATTCGCTCATTTGCGAGACGATTCCGACATCGGTTCGAAGCTAGGGACCCATGTCAGGGTAAAACGAATCGTTCAGTTGACCAAAAGGAGTGTTGTCAATCGTTGAACATCTCAATGGCAAGCGTTCGACTTCACAATGGATGGTTGGACATGACCCGATGAACATTTGTTAGTAACTCGAATGAGTACGTTTCCGTTCACGCAAGACGGCAGTTACTAATTTCTTTCAAACTTCTTCATTAAGAAGACCATTGGATCTCATGTCAAAGCAGTATAGCAAGTATGAAAGGAGATCATCCGTAGTGATCACAATTCAATATGAATAAAAAGGTTCCGCACTTGAAATGAAGTCAAGTTAGGGAACCTTTTTTTTGTGTTCAAGAATCTATTCGTGGGACTTTTCCTGTCTTCTTGTCGCGATTAAAGATATATCCTGCAACGAAACCGATACCGCCCATTGCCAGTAACAGACCGAACGTTCCTTGCAACATCGATGCTGCAGCAACCGACTCGATCCATGTGAATGGGGCACTCGTTTTTAAAAAGAAGCTGTCACGTAAAAGTTTGATGCCGTAAACACCGAATAGGCCTGGGATGATTAGGATCAGAAGCGCGATCACACGCATAGTATCTCCTCCTTTTCCATTCATTATTTTAACAGAAAACGAGAGCGGAGACACTGCCTTTTTCGAAGAGTTGCGAAAAGGAAGGCGGTTGAGTAGCATGAATATAGATTAGGAAAATGGGGGATTTTAAAAATGAATAAACGATTGTTGATTGTCGGAGCGGGGAAAGGCGGGACCGAGGTGCTCAAGATGCTCCTTGATTCCCCACTTGTCACCGTCGCTGCCGTCATCGACTCGGACATAGAGGCAGAGGGATTGAAGCTTGCACGGAGTTGGGGGATCCAGACTTCGAGCGATTGGCGCGCGTGTGCCGACAAAAAAGTCGACTTTGTGATCGAGACGACCGGACAGAGCGAGACGTTCGTTGAACTGAAGGACCATTTTTCGGAGGCGGTCGTGCTGCCAGGCGAGTTTATTCGGATCGTCGTCGAGCGGCTGAAGCAGAACCAACAGATGCTCGAAGCGATCATCGACTGTACGAGCGAGGCGATCTCGGTCGCCGACCATAACGGGAATACGATTTTAATCAATCCGTCCTATACCCGCTTGACCGGATTTAAAAAAGAAGATGTCGTTGATAAACCGGCGACGGCCGACATTGGAATGCAGGAGAGCGTGCACTTGAAAGTGTTATCGACCGGTCAAGGCGTACGTGATATTCGGATGCAGATCGGGGCGACGCGCCGAGACATCCTCGTCAACGCCGAACCGATTGTGGTCGAAGGGAAACTGCGTGGTTCCGTCGGCGTCATTCGCGACGTGTCACAAATTCGGGCGTTGCGTGATGAGTTGAAGGAAGCGAAGACGCGGATTCGCAACTTGGAGGCGAAATATCAATTTACAGATATCATTGCGACGAGCGAAGCGATGCGCTTTGTCATCGAACAAGCCCGCCTAGCGGCGCTCACGCCGGTCACCGTGCTCATACGCGGCGAGTCCGGCACCGGAAAAGAACTGTTCGCCCACGCCATTCACGGCGAATCGCCGCGGAAGTTTAAAAAGTTTGTCCGGGTCAACTGTGCAGCCATCTCGCCGACGCTGTTAGAGAGCGAACTGTTCGGGTATGAGGACGGTGCGTTCAGCGGGGCAAGGCGCGGCGGGAAAGTCGGCTATTTCGAGGAGGCGGACGGCGGATCTTTGTTTTTAGACGAGATTGGCGAACTCCCGGTCGACGTTCAAGTCAAGCTGCTCCGTGTCCTCCAAGAACATGAAATCGTTCGAGTCGGGGGCACGAACGCGATCCCGGTCGATGTCCGGATCATCGCGGCGACGAACGCGAACTTAGAACAGAAAGTGGCGGACGGGACGTTTCGTGAGGATTTATATTATCGGATCAACCGGATGCCGATCCACATCCCACCGCTCCGTGACCGACTTGAAGAGATCGAGCCGCTTTGCGAGCGGATCATCCGTAAACTGAATCAAGAGTACGGTCGACTCGTCCACGGGGTCGATCAAGCTGCGATTGAACTATTAAAGAGTCAATACTGGAAAGGGAACGTCCGTGAGCTTGAGAATGTGATCGGCCGGGCGATGATTTATATGGCGAGTTCTGAGCAATGGATCGCTCCCCATCACCTTCAACTATCGACACGGACCGTCACGGCGCGATCAGTCGAAGCCGTATCGCTTCAAGACGCCGTCGCTCGCTATGAACGAGATTTGATCGACCGGGCGATCGCTGAAGCGGACGGGAACAAATCAGAAGCAGCGCGGCGGTTACACATCTCGATCCGGACGCTGTATAATAAACTTGAACGTCTGCAGTAATATGCATGCATAATTTTGCTTACTGTGTAATATATTGCAGGGTGACCTCTTGTTTAAAGCGCTTTCAAAAATGGAAACAAACTTGCATAATATAAAGTGTAGACAGGTTAGGGGGGGACAACGATGAACTTTGACAGGATGCTCGAACGGGCAAAACGGTTAGATGGATGTACCGTGTCGATTGCCGGGGCGGCCGACGTGGAAGTGATCCGCGCCGTCAAGCTTGCGACCGACCATGGATTGTCACGATTTATCCTATTCGGTGACGCCCGGGAAATTAAACGCTTGTGTGATGAACATGACATTGCCGAGTCGACAATCGATATTTTGCACGTCAAGGGAGAAGCCGATATCGCCAAACGAGCGACACTTGCGGTTCGAAACGGCGAGGCTGATGTTCTCATGAAAGGAATGGTGTCGACCTCGGTCTTTATGAAGGCGGTGCTCAGCCGGGAGTCGGGACTCAGGACGAGCCGGACGCTAAGCCACGTCGCCTTGTTCCAAATTCCAAATCGGGAGCGGTTGATCGGTGTGACCGACGCGGCAATCCATATCGCTCCGACGCTCGAAGAAAAAGTCGATATCATTCATAACGCGGTCGGCGCGATGCGAGACATCGGTTACGAGTTGCCGCGTGTCGCTGCCATCGCGGCAGTTGAAGTGGTCAATCCGCAAATGACCGCGACGATGGACGCCGCACTCCTTGCCCAGATGAACCGGCGCGGTCAAATCAAGGGTTGCGTCGTCGACGGACCGCTCGCACTCGACAACGCAGTCGACATGATTGCCGCCAAACAAAAAGGGATCGCTAGTGAAGTGGCCGGACAAGCCGACTTATTGCTCGTTCCATACATAGAGGTCGGCAACGTCCTTTATAAATCGATCATGTACTTCGCCGGGGCCAGCGTCGCGGCGATCGTCGTCGGGGCCAGTGCCCCCGTCGTCTTGACAAGCCGGGCCGACACGGCCGAGGCGAAACTTTATTCGCTCGCGTTCGCCCTATTGCACGCTAAAAAATAACTGATGACTCAGGAGGAATAAAAAATGATGGAAACAAACATGGAACCACGCTTTCGAATTTTTGACGTATTGCAGGCTGAAGACTATGAGCAGATCGTATTTTGCCAAGATCAAGCATCAGGCTTGAAAGCGATCATCGCGATTCATGATACGACGCTCGGACCAGCCCTCGGCGGACTGCGGATGTGGAATTATACATCAGAAGAAGAGGCGCTCACAGACGTGCTACGTCTCGCCAAAGGGATGACGTACAAGAATGCGGCGGCGGGACTCAACCTCGGCGGCGGAAAAGCCGTCATCATCGGGAACGCGAAGACGGACAAATCGGAAGCATTGTTCCGTGCCTTTGGCCGCTACGTCCAGTCGCTCAGCGGTCGCTACATCACGGCTGAAGACGTCAACACGACCGTCGCCGATATGGACTTCATCCATATGGAGACCGACTACGTGACGGGCGTCAGCCCGGCGTTCGGCTCGAGCGGCAACCCGTCTCCTGTTACTGCGTACGGTGTCTATCGCGGCATGAAGGCGGCCGCGAAGTGGAAGTTCGGTTCCGACTCGCTCGCCGGCAAGACGGTCGCCGTCCAAGGTGTCGGGAACGTCGCCTATAACTTGTGCCGCCACTTGCATGAGGAAGGCGCGCATCTGATCGTCACGGACATTAACGAAGACGCGCTCAAACGGGCCGAGACGGACTTTGGGGCGACAGTCGTCAAACCGGATGAGATTTATGCGGTTGAGTGTGACATCTTCGCGCCATGTGCGCTCGGTGCGGTCATCAACGATGCGACGATCCCGCAACTGAAAGCTCAAATCGTGGCCGGTGCGGCCAACAACCAACTCGCTGAAGACCGTCACGGCGATGTGTTAGAGGAGCGAGGTATTCTGTACGCACCTGACTTCGTCATCAATGCAGGCGGTGTCATCAACGTGGCCGATGAGCTCGAAGGGTACAACCGCGAGCGGGCCATGAAGAAAGTCGACTTGATTTATGACAACATGCAACGTGTGTTCGAAATCGCTGAACGGGACGGGGTACCGACTCACGTCGCGGCAGAGAAGATGGCCGAAGAGCGTATCCAGATGATGTCGCGTTCGCGCAGCCAGTTCTTGAAAGTCGAAAAGAGCCTGTTAGGTGGGCGCTAACATGACGAGACAACTCGTTCTAGCGATCAACCCGGGATCGACGTCAACGAAAGTCGGTTTATTTGAGGGCTCAGACGAAATTTTGTCGAAAACGGTCCGCCACGGAGAAGATGTCACAGGATTGTCACTCCCGGAACAATTGCCTCACCGGGAGCGAGAAGTACGGGACTTGTTAATTGAATCAGGCATCGCCGGCGAATCGTTGTCGGCGATTGTCGGTCGCGGCGGACTGCTCGCCCCAATGACTTCGGGGACATATGTTGTCAATGAACTCATGCGCGAAGATCTCACGAGCGGGCGCTACGGCGTGCACGCATCCAACTTGGGCGGCTTGATCGCCCATAAGCTCGGAGAATTATTTCAAGTACCGAATTTTATCGTCGACCCGGTAGTCGTCGACGAGATGCATGACCTCGCTCGAGCGACGGGCATGCCAGAAATCAAT
This sequence comes from Exiguobacterium sp. SH31, assembly GCF_001816105.1. Taxonomy (NCBI): domain Bacteria; kingdom Bacillati; phylum Bacillota; class Bacilli; order Caryophanales; genus Exiguobacterium; species Exiguobacterium sp. SH31. The sequence continues at coordinate 21,350 of NZ_LYTG01000013.1, read as the reverse complement.
CGACGGAGCATCTTCCACGCCTTGAATCAAAAAGCCGTGGGCAAGCGCTTCGCAGCAGAAAATGGAAGCGATTACAACGAGCTCAACTTGATTATCGCGCATCTCGGGGGCGGCATCACGGTCGGGGCGCACGCGTCCGGGAACGTCATCGATGTGAACAATGGACTCGACGGGGACGGTCCGCTCGCACCGGAACGAGCCGGCTCGATTCCTGTTGGACAGGTAGTAGAACTATGTTATAGTACCAGGTATAATAAAGGCGACATGAAACAGAAAATCGTCGGTCGCGGTGGGTTATATGCGCATCTCGGTACGGTCGACGCCATCGAGATCGAAGACCGGATGGCAGCAGGTGACGATAAGGCCGCACTTCTCTATGAGACGATGGCGTACCGAGTCGCCCAAGAGATCTCCAAGCACGGGGCCACGCTGTCAGGGAACGTCGATGCCATCATCTTGACGGGCGGGATCGCCTACTCGGATTGGCTGACCGGGAAGATCAAAGACCGGGTCGGCTATTTGGCACCCGTCCACGTCTATCCGGGTGAGGATGAATTGAAGGCGCTCACGGAAGGGGCCCTCCGGATCATCCGGCAAGAAGAAGCTGTAAAAGCATATGAGGGGGATACACATGGCACGAGAATTTGATGTCATCGTCATCGGCGGCGGACCTGGTGGTTACGTCGCCGCGATCAAAGCGGCGCAGGCCGGTAAGCGCGTCGCGATCGTCGAGGCGGAAAAACTAGGCGGGACATGTCTACATAAAGGCTGCATCCCGACAAAAGCGCTCTTGAAGGCAGCACACGTCTATCAAACGGCGAAACATGGCGAAACGTATGGCGTAGAAGTCGGGGCGGTCACGTTCAACATGGCACGGGCACAAACGTTCAAACGAGAGCTCGTCTCCGGCCTTGAGAAAGGCATCGAGCACTTGATGAAGCAAGGAAAAATCGAAGTGTTCCGTGGCAAAGCCTCGATCCTCGGACCGAGCATCTTCTCGCCCCAACCGGGAACGGTCGCGGTCGAGGATGAAACCGGCGAGTCGGAGCTGTTGTTGCCGAACCAGTTGATCATCGCGACGGGATCGATCCCCCGGGAGCTCCCAGGGTTGCCGTTCGATCATGAGCGCATCCTCAATTCAGACGACTTGCTCCGGTTCGAGCAGTTACCGACGTCCATCGCCATCATCGGAGGCGGCGTCATCGGCGTCGAATGGGCATCGATGCTGATCGACCTCGATGTCGACGTGACGCTGATCGAGGTCGGCGAACGTCTGTTACCGCTCGAAGACAAGGCCGTCTCGCGAGAAGTCGAGCGACTGCTCAAGAAGCGCGGCGTGCGTGTGAAGAAAAATGTGACGGTCGACCCGGAACGCACGACCGTGTCAGCGGACGATGTCGCGCTCGCGGTCGGTGACGAACAACTTACGGTCGACTGTGTGCTCGTCTCGATCGGTCGGATCGCGAATACGGAAGACCTCGGGCTGCAGAACACGTCGATCATCGTCGAGAACGGCGTCATCCAAGTCGACTCGCAATATCGGACGAAAGAGCGTCACATTTTTGCGATCGGCGACTGCATCGGAAAACTCCAGCTCGCCCACGTCGCGTCAGCTGAAGGTGTCAAAGCGGTCGAAGCGATTCTCGGTCAAGAACCGACACCGCTCGACTACAACGTCATCCCGCGCTGTGTGTACGGTGTACCCGAAGTCGCATCGGTCGGATTGACCGAAGAGGCGGCAAAAGCAGCGGGACACGTTGTCAAGACGGGGACATACCGTTTCAACGGTCTCGGGAAAGCCCGGATCGAAGGACAAGCCGACGGATTCGTCAAGCTGATCTCAGATTCGGGCACTGACGACCTGCTCGGAGTGCACATCGTCGGACCAAAAGCGACAGAACTGATCACGGAAGGCGGGCTCGCCCTCGTCTTGAACGCGACGGCTTGGGAGATGGGTCAGCTCGTCCACCCGCACCCGGCACTGAGCGAAGCATTCCAAGAAGCGGCGCTCGCCGTGGACGGGTTACCGATTCACGCCTAAGGAGGAAACAGGAAATGGAACAAATGACTGTGAATTCATATGAAGAGCTCGGCTTGTCGAAACAAGACCTCACCGCGATGTTTGAGACGATGGTCCGGGCCCGTAAAATCGATGAACGGATGTGGAAATTGAACCGGGCCGGAAAAATCCCGTTCGTCGTCTCGTGTCAAGGACAAGAAGCGGCCCAAGTCGGGGCGGCGTTCGCCCTCGAGAAAGGGACCGACTACATCCTCCCATACTACCGGGACGTCGCCGTCGTCTTGCATTTCGGTCAGACGGCGCGTGACTTGATGTTGTCGGCGTTCGCCAAAGCGGAAGACCCGAACTCGGGCGGCCGGCAAATGCCAGGTCACTTCGGCTCGAAACAACTTCGAATCGTGACGGGGTCGTCTCCGGTGACGACACAAGTACCGCACGCGGTCGGTGTCGCACTTGCGGCCAAACTGAAAAAAGAAGAGCTCGTCACGTTCGTATCGTTCGGTGAAGGCTCGTCGAACCAAGGGGACTTCCACGAAGGGGCGAACTTTGCCGGCGTGCATAAACTTCCGGTCATTTTGTTCTGTGAGAACAACAAGTACGCGATCTCGGTACCGCTGTCGAAGCAACTCGCATGTGAGCGCGTCTCGGACCGGGCGAAAGGATACGGAATGCCAGGAGTTACAGTTGACGGGACAGACCCGATCGCCGTCTACGTCGCCGTGAAAGAGGCGCGCGCGCGCGCAATCCGCGGAGAAGGGCCGACGTTGATCGAGGCGGAAGTCGAACGGCTCGTGCCGCACTCGTCGGATGACGATGACAAGGCATACCGCTCGTCAGAAGAACTCGCCGAACTGAAAAACCGCGACGGGATTCAGTTGTTCCGGAAGCGATTGCTCGAAGATGGCGTCGCAACCGAGGCCGAACTCACAGACATCGAGACGAAAGTCGACGTCGAAGTGAACGAAGCGACGACATACGCCGACAAGGCGCCTTACGCGTCACCGGAATCGACGATGGACCACGTGTACGAGGGGGATAACTGATGAAAACGTTTATTGAAGCGATCAACGAAGCAATCCATGAAGAGATGGAGCGCGATGAGAACGTGTTCGTGCTCGGTGAGGACGTCGGCGTCCGCGGTGGTGTCTTCCGGGCGACGCAAGGCTTGATTGAAAAGTATGGTGAGGACCGTGTCATCGATGCTCCGCTCGCTGAAAGTGCGATCGCAGGCGTCGGGATCGGTGCGGCCATGTATGGGATGCGGCCGATCGCCGAGATGCAGTTCGCCGACTTCATCATGCCGGCCGTCAACCAAATCGTGTCCGAGGCGGCGAAGATCCGTTATCGTTCGAACAATGACTGGACGTGTCCGATGGTCATCCGGGCGCCGTTCGGGGGCGGGATCCATGGCGCGCTCTATCATTCACAGTCGGTCGAGGGCATGTTCAACTCGACGCCTGGTTTGAAAGTCGTCATCCCGTCCGACCCGGTCGACGCCAAAGGACTGCTCAAGGCGGCGATCCGTTCGAACGATCCTGTCCTGTTCTTTGAGCACAAACGAGCGTACCGCTTGTTAAAGGCGGACTTACCGACTGACGACTATACGGTCGAGATCGGCAAGGCCGCCGTCAAACGTGAAGGCGACGACGTGACGATCATCACGTACGGCCTCTGTGTCCACATGGCCCAAGAAGCCGCGAAGACGCTCGAGGCAGAAGGGATCAGCACGCATATTTTAGATTTACGCACGGTCTATCCGCTCGATCAAGACGCGATCGTCGAAGCCGTCAAGAAGACGGGGAAAGTCCTGCTCGTGACCGAAGACAACAAAGAAGGCAGCATCATCGGGGAAGTTGCAGCTATCATCGCCGAAAAGGCGCTGTTTGAACTCGATGCGCCAATCGAGCGCTTGGCAGGACCGGACGTGCCGTCGATGCCATACGCTCCACCGATGGAGAAATACTTCATCGTATCCCCTGAAAAAATTGCGGAGCGGGCCCGTCAGCTCGCTGCGTTTTAAGGAGGGGTCTCATGGAACAGATAATCAAAATGCCACAACTCGGGGAAAGTGTGACCGAAGGGACGATCACGACATTCCTCGTCAAGCCGGGCGACCGGGTCGAAGAGTATGAACCACTCGCTGAAGTCATGACCGATAAAGTGACGGCCGAGATCCCGGCGACGAGTGCTGGGATCATTAAAGAGCTGTTGATTGGTGAAGGGGATACGGTCAGCGTCGGCACGCCAGTCTTGACGATGGAAGTCACAAGCGCTACTGATGAGCCCGCCGAAGTGACAACTGAAGACACGAAGCAGCCGGAACAGGCTGCGGTCGTCGCGACCGTTCCTGTTTCCGCGCCGCCGCGTAATAGAAGCGCGAACGGGCGTTTCTCACCGGCCGTCATCCGTCTCGCGAGTGAGAACGATATCGATTTAGATCAACTCGACGGCTCAGGACTCGGTGGCCGGATCACGCGCAAAGACGTCCTTCGTTACTTATCGGAAGGTCGTCCGCGCCAACCGGAACCGGCGACGCAAGTACCGGTTCAAGAGACGATGACGCAAGTGAAGCTCGATGTGCCAGAAACCGTCACGAAGCCTGTTGTCGCGCCAATGACCGCTTCGACACCGAGTGAATCGTCAGACCGTATCGAGATGATCCCGACGGCGGGTGTCCGTCAAGCGATCGCGAGCAACATGGTCCGCTCGAAGCACGAGGCACCGCACGCGTGGCTCATGATTGAAGTCGACGTGACGAACCTCGTCGAGGCGCGCGCCAAATTGAAAGATGAGTTCTTCGAACGGGAAGGCGTCAAGTTGACGTTCATGCCGTTCTTCATGAAGGCTGCGGTCGAAGGTCTGAAGAAACATCCGATGATGAATTCTGAGTGGGCTGGGGACCATATCAAAGTCCACAAAGATATCCATCTATCGGTCGCCGTCGCGGCGAACGATGCGCTCTACGTCCCGGTCATCAAGCATGCGGACGAGAAGAACATCAAAGGGCTCGCCGTCGCGCTTCAAGACGTCGCCGGCCGTGCCCGTGCGAACCGCTTGAAAGCCGACGAGATGCGTGGCGGCACGTTCACGATCAACAATACGGGCGCTTTCGGATCGATCCAATCGGCCCCGATCTTGAACTACCCGCAAGCGGCGATTCTCTCGGTCGAGTCGATCGTGAAGCGTCCAGTCTGGGTGAACGGTATGTTCGCAGCACGCGACATGGTCAACTTGTGCATGTCGGTCGATCACCGCGTCCTCGACGGTCTCGTCGCCGGACAGTTTTTACAGGCGATCAAACAGTCGCTCGAATCAATCGACCCGAACACGTACACACTTTATTGATCTAAAAAGGAGCCGCGGACGCATGTCCGTGGCTCCTTTCGTTAAATTGACCGTTCAATCAATGACTCGATGTCGCGGCGAATGCGTTCGGGCGAAGACAAGTCGGCCTGCGAGTAGCTGAGCCGATGTGTCGATTCGTCGGTCCCGGTCAAGTCGGCGAATAGACTGCCTAAACTATGGACGCTCTTGTCGACTTGGATCAACAAGTCAAGGTTCGTCTCGTCTTGGAGCAAGATGACCTCGAGTTCATCGAGCCGGCGCCCGAAGCTTGTGCCGTTAGGCGAATACTCGAGCTCTTGAGCGATCGGGAGTCGTCCCGAGCGATGTCTAGCCGGCAGCATCTCGGTGTCGGCTTTTTTTAGCCGGAAACCGATATCGTCGAGCACGTCGAGGATGACTTGCTGCTCGTGGTTCGGTTTGACGAGAATCGAATCCTCATCTTTCGGGTCGACCGCTTGGGCGATATCGAGGCCGGTCTCGATCCATGTCTTCGACTGGCTGACGGAGATCGGTGTGTTGAACGGTACTTCGATCGTGAACGGGATCTCTTTCACTTCGTCCGGTCCGATCATGAACGGTGCCTCGTTCAACAGGATTTTTTCGATTGTGAACGTCGAATAGGTCGTCTTGTCATTGACCTCGTGCTTGTAGAGCGTATTGAAGAAAATGTAGATACGGTCGACCGATTGTTCGACGTTGCCGCCTTTGATGTGGACGACCCCGTCGAGCGTACCGCCGGGAACACAACTGTTCTCCGCTAGGCGCGTATCGACGGTCGCGGCCCCGATTCCAATCGATGAAAGTAACTTTTTAAACATATGGTGATCCTCCTTTGACGTTTGCACGTGTTCGTGTAATAGTATGTACGGATGCACGTTTAAAAAGTTTCGAAACTACTTAAAAAAAGGATGAATCAAGTGGAATATACAGATTTGATGGAACGGCTCAACGGTCTGATCGAAGATGGGGAGCTCGTGACGGCGACAATCAGTCAACCACGTCAAAAATCGAACGATTTACGCCGGGTGAAACTGAAGCCGGTATTGTTGAAAGATGAGTACCACATACAGTTTGAATACCAATTTGAGCGCGTCATGAAACATAAAAATTTACGTACGGAAGAAGCGATCGCAGAGCTTGGACAGCTGCTCGAAAACTTCCGGCAAGGACAGTTTCAGCTGAAAGCGACCGAGCTCCATTTCCAACTCTCGAAAAAGTTTAAAGTGACGTATAAAGAGCGGCCAACGGACATGAAGCAAGTGAAACTGACGCACAACCGCGAAAAGCAGTACGTGCTGCCGGTCGATGAGCCGGTCCCGTTCCTGATTCGCCTCGGCGTCCAGTCGGCAGATGGGAAAGTGAAGCGTCAGAAGTACGATAAGTTTAAACAAATCAACCGGTTCCTCGAGTTCATCGAGGATTCGATCAAATACCTTCCGACCGACCGGACTGTCCGGATTCTCGATTTCGGTTCGGGCAAATCGTATCTCACGTTCGCCTTGTACCATTTTTTGCATGAGATGAAAGGGTATGACGTACACATTACCGGGCTCGATTTGAAGAAGGAAGTGATCGAGGAGTGCGCGGGGATTGCCCGCGACCTCGGCTACGAACGGCTCGAGTTTCTCGTTGGGGACATCAATGAATTTGAAGGCGAGTCGGCGGTCGATATGGTCGTCACGCTCCATGCCTGCGACGTCGCGACCGACATGGCGCTCGCGCGAGCGGTCCGCTGGGGGGCAAAAGTCATCTTGAGCGTGCCGTGTTGCCAGAAAGAACTGAACCGGCAACTCGCGGCGCCGAGCCTAGACGTCATGCTACAACATGGCCTCGTCAAGGAACGGTTCGCGGCGCTCGCTACTGATTCGATCCGAGCCGAACTGCTAGGTCTCGTCGGCTACGAAGCGCAGTTGCTCGAATTTATCGATATGGAACATACGCCAAAAAATATTTTGATCCGCGCCTATTTGACGAACCGCGAAGCGACCGAAGAGCAGCGCGTCCGCTACAAAGCGTTCAAGTCGTTACTCGGTGCGGACCCGTTCCTTGAAGGTCAGTTGAGCGATAGACTTGTCCTAACCGATCCACAAGACGTAAAATAAGAAAGATAAGACGAAAGTCGAAAGGGGAAACAATATGGATTTTCAATTATACTTTCAAGATGTAGTCGAACAGGCACGCAATGAGGTACGGGCAGCAGGATACACCGAACTGACGACACCGGAAGAAGTCGATGCGGCACTGAAAAAAGAAGGCAAGACGCTCGTGCTCGTCAACTCGGTATGCGGTTGCGCCGGCGGGATCGCTCGTCCGGCGGCGGCCTACGTGAACAAGATGGAAGGCACGAAACCGGATCAGTTCGTCACTGTTTTCGCCGGGCAAGACCGGGAAGCGACGGACCGGGCTCGTGAGTATTTCGAAGGGTACGCCCCGTCGTCACCATCGATCGCGCTACTCGAAGATGGTAACATCGTCACGATGGTCGAACGGAGCACGATCGAGTCGTCGACGGCTGAAGAGCTCGTCGAACAGTTACAGACGTTGTTCGATATTTATTACGCGTAATCAATGTGTGGGCGCAAAGGCTTTGCCTTTGCGCTTTTCCTTAAGAAGGGATCGATCGAATGGAACCAGTCGTTAAAATCATGAGTGAGGCGGAATATGCGATCGCCTTGTCGCGAGGTGAGATCAACGAAGAATCGCTCCAAACGGAAGGATACGTTCGTTGCTGCACCCCGCAACAGATCAGTAAAGTCGCGAGGCGCCACTATCATGGGGAGCGGGTCGTGCTCGTCTCGTTTCATATTGGGCGCCTCGGCAGCTTGCTCCACTACGAGCTAGATGAGGACGGAGATCGCTATCCGCACGTGTATAGCGCCATCCCGATCACATCGGTGAAACGGGTGCAACCTTATGGGTCGACAGATAATGGTACGGTCACGTATTTCGCTTACGAGCGGATGTGACCGTATTTTTTTTGGTTTTTATGCATGAATATACTTTACAATTAATAATTATGTGTATATAGTGGTTGAAGAACAAGTCAGACATATGAAGAGCGAAAGAACTATTGAGACAGAAAAACAAATATGTCATAATTTTGTTAAAGTTCTGACAATTCCATCTTATTGAAAAGGGGAAAATGAACATGAAAAAAAGTCTTCTAGCATTATGTATCGCAGCACTGGCTGCATTTTCGGTCGCCTGTGGCGCCGACGTCAATGAAGGCGGGTCATCGTCGACGAATGAGGAAGACGACAAAGTCCTCGTCATGGGGACGAGCGCGGACTACTTCCCTTATGAGTTCGTCGATACGGCGAGCGGTGACGAAATCGTCGGATTCGATATCGACATCGCCAAACAAGTGGCCGACAACATGGGCTATGAATTGAAAATTGAAGATATGGACTTCGGTAGCTTGCTCGGGGCCTTGAACGCTGGACGTGTCGATTTCGTCATGGCGGGCATGACACCGACTGAAGAGCGGAAAGAGAACGCCGACTTCACAGATATTTACTTTACGGCGAAAAACTTGATTTTATCAAAAGGCGACGCGATTCAAACGCTTGAAGACCTAGACGGGAAACAAGTCGGCGTCCAACTCGGTTCGATCCAAGAAGGGATCGCCAAAGACCAGATCCCCGGAGCGGAAATCGTCGCCTTGAACAAAATCCCTGAGATCATTCAAGAAATCAAGACAGGCCGCATCGACGCAATGGTCATCGAAGATACGGTCGCGAAGAAGTACCTCGACCAAGACAGCGAACTAGCGACGTTTGAAATCGTTGACGAAGAAGAAGCCGGCTCGGCCGCGGCTTTCCGTAAAGACGATGAGCTCCGCGATCAGTTCAACGAAGAGTTGAACAAATTGATCGAATCAGGAGAAATCGAGAAGTTAGCTCAAAAATGGTTCGAAGAAGAAGCAGCACCAGCTGAATAATTATGGATTAAGGCTGACTGAAAACATCAGTCAGCCTTTTTTAGGAGGAACTTATAATGGATTTTAGTCGGATTTATGATTCTATCCCGTACATTCTTGAAGGGATCCCGGTCATGTTTCAAGTCGTGCTCGTCTCGGCGCTGTTCGGGATCACGTTCGGTGTCATCGTGGCCACGTTCAAGATCGTGCCGAACCGTCTCGTCAACTTCATCGGACACGCCTACACGGCCGTGTTCCGGGGAACACCGCTCATCTTGCAACTCGCCATTATCCACTTCGGCTTACCGCAGTTGACGGGCTTTATCACGACACCTTATCAATCGGCCGTCATCGCCTTCTCGCTCAACTCGGCGGCGTACATCTCGGAGATCATTCGGGCCGGGATTCAAGCGGTCGACAAAGGCCAGTGGGAAGCGTCTGACGCGCTAGGTGTTCCATATGTCAAACAGCTGCGCTCGATCATCTTGCCGCAGGCGTTTAAAAACATCTTGCCTGCACTCGTCAACGAGATGATCACGCTCACGAAAGAGTCGGCACTCGTCTCGACGGTCGGCGTCCTCGATATTATGCGCCGGGCCCAAATCGTCGGAGGACAAAAGGCAATCTACTTCGAACCGCTCCTGTTCGCTGGTGTGATATACTTTACGATAGTGATGGTGTTGACATACTTTGGTCAACGTCTTGAAAAACGGTTAAGAAAGAGTGATGGCAGATGATACAAGTAAAGGATTTATTCAAACAGTTCGGTGACCTTGAAGTGTTGAAAGGGATTACGACTTCGATTGAACAAGGAGAAGTCGTCGCCGTCATCGGTCCGTCGGGTTCCGGTAAGTCGACGTTCTTACGTTGCTTGAACATGCTCGAAGTGCCGACAAGCGGAACGGTCAGCGTCGCCGGATACGAGTTGACGAAAAAAGGGGCCAACGTCTCGAAGGCACGGCAAAATATCGGTATGGTGTTCCAACAGTTCAACTTGTTCCCGCATATGAACGTGCTCGACAACTTGACGTACGCACCGATCAACGTGTTGAAAGTCAGCAAGGCTGAAGCAATCGAACGAGCGAAGACGTTGCTCGAGCGTGTCGGATTATCGGAGAAGATCGATGCTTATCCGAGTCAGTTGTCAGGCGGACAAAAACAACGTGTCGCGATCGCCCGGGCGCTTGCCATGGAGCCGAACGTCATGTTGTTTGACGAGCCGACGTCGGCGCTCGACCCGGAGATGGTCAATGAAGTGCTCGACGTCATGAAAGGACTCGCCGATTCAGGTATGACGATGGTCGTCGTCACGCACGAGATGGGCTTTGCCCGTGAAGTGGCTGACCGTGTCCTGTTCCTTGATGAAGGAATCTTGATGGAGGAAGGCAAACCGGACGACCTGCTCCTCAACCCGCAGACGGACCGGGCCAAACGGTTCTTAGAAAAAGTCTTGTGATGACACGTTCCATCTGACACCAGAAAGGGAGGATTCGAATGAAGATCACTTACTATGGCCATGCGACAGTCCAGCTCGATATCGACGAAATGAGCGTCTTGATCGATCCGTTTTTGACGAGTAACCCGCATACGGACGTCGACCCGGCGACATTGAAAGCCGACTACATCTTGTTGACGCATGCGCATTTCGACCATATCGAGGACGTCGAACTGATCGCGAAAGAAACGGGCGCGACGATCGTCGCGACACATGAACTCGCGACCTATTACGAGAAAAAAGGCTATTCGGTCCACGGCATGAATATCGGGGGCGGGTATTCCTTCCCGTTCGGCCGTGTGACGATGACGCAGGCGTTCCACAGCTCGAGCCTTGACATGGGCGACGTCCCGGTCTATATGGGGATGCCGGGTGGCTTCATCATCGAGACGAACTCACTAACGCTTTACCATGCGGGTGATACGGCATTGTTCTCGGACATGAAACTGTACGGTGAACGGTTCGAGATCGACGTCGCCTTCCTGCCGATCGGGGACAACTTCACGATGGGTCCGGTTGACGCGCTCGATGCCGCCCATTGGCTGCAGGCGAAACGAATCGTCCCGATCCATTTCGATACGTTCCCACCGATCAAACAAGATGCACGTGCCTTTTGTGACCAGTTACATCAGCGCGGTCTGTTGATCGAACCGAACACGACGATCGAGATTTGATGACGCGTCAAGCGATTCAAGCGACCGAACGTTTCGTGACGAAGCTTCATACCGGAGATCATACCGGGCATGACATGAGTCATCTCGAACGGGTGCGTCGGCTCGCCGAACATCTCGCTGAAGGGATGGCGGTCGACCCGCTCGTCGTCACGCTCGCAGCGCTGCTTCATGACGTCGAGGACGCGAAACTCGGACGAGCCAAAGGGCTCGTCCGGCATCATCTCGAGACGATCGCCCTCAGTACAAGCCAGACGGATCACGTACTCGCCGTCATCGCGGAGACGTCGTTCTCGCAAGGCAGACTGCCGACGACGCTCGAGAGTGCGATCATTCAAGACGCAGACCGGCTCGATGCGGTCGGTGCGATCGGCATCGCCAGGACGTTCCAGTATGCCGGATCACGAGGCACACCGCTCTATGATCCGGACGACCCTTCGAGCGCCATCGCGCATTTTAGTGACAAACTGCTCTTGCTCGCAGACGGGATGCATACGGACCGGGCGAAAGCGATCGCCCGCGACCGTCACGCGTTCATGACGTCTTTCTTGAAGCAGTTCGAGGCGGAATGGGTTGGCGAAGATATGTAAAACGGCCGAGGAGGGATCCTCGGCCGTTTGGCGTTAAAATGGATGTTTATTGAGCCAATGCCCGCCGTCGAGCGAGATGCATTCACCGTTCAAGTAACGCATCTCATCCGACGTCATCCAGAAAGCGAGGTCGGCGATCTCTTCCGGTGTCCCGAAGCGGCCGAGCGGGACGTTGCGGCGGATGCGCTCGACTTCTTTGACGTGGACCGCGAGTTTGTCGGCCCCGCCAGTCCGTTCGATCGGTCCCGGGCTGATCGCGTTCACGCGGGCCCCGAACTGATAGCCCCATTCGACGGCGAGTGTCCGGGTCAAGTTCAGGACGCCTGCTTTAGCGGCGGCGCTTGGTGCGACACCAGCACCCGCCTGCCACGCGTACGACGCGACCATGTTGATGATCGAACCGTCACGGAGTTGTTCGCGCTCCCAGTGCTTTCCGAGGACGTGCGTACAGTTGAACGTGCCGTTCAAGACGATGTCGATGACACTCGTCCAACCGTTCGGTGTCAAATCGAGCATCGGACAGACAAAATTGCCGGCTGCGTTATTAACGAGCGCATGCACCGGACCGAATCGTTCGACAATCTGATCGAGCGCTTGGGCGCACGCCTCGTAATCGCGGACGTCGTGTTGGACGGGTAACGCTTGTCCCGCACCGATCGTCTCGAGTTCAGTCATCGTTTCTTGTAGGCGTTCCTCGTTGCGGCCGCTGATGGCGACGTTCCAGCCCTCTGTTTTAAATTTTAGCGCCATCGCTTTCCCCATGCCGGACGAACCGCCGGTAATCCAAATCGTTTTCAAATGAATCTCCCCCTTCGAATGAATGGTCGTTCATTTTTAGTATTCGGGTTTGACTCTTGGGATTCCTGCAAAAAAAAGCGACGGCCGTTTGGCCGTCACTGGAGCTGTTCCAAATAGTTTAATCCGAGCTCGCGGTCGATGCGATACATCGTCCCGGCGACTTTCTCGCCCCAATACGGGTCCGAGGCGTAGAAGACGTTGACACCTTCTTGCTTGTTGCCGGGGAACGGGCCGCGGTCGTACGATCCGGTCACATACTTCTCGGCGAACAAGCGGGCCGCAGCATCAACACTCGCCTCGACTGAAGCGAACGTCGAGGCGTTACCGCTCGGGTCGTCATCTGTCGCTTTGAACCCGAAGAGATTATTTTTATCGCGGGCGATCGCGGACGTCCCGTATCCCGACTCGTGACCAGCGACGGCGAGTAAGAACAGGGCGTTAATACCGAACTCGGCTTCGGCGTCCTTGAAGGCATCACCTTTTCCGGTGAGCGGACTGTCACCAAGCGTGGCAAGAAATTGATCGAGTTCGCGGGCCGAGTACGGCGATTTGGACTGAATCGAGGCGAATTGGTACGGTGAATCGAAGACGTCCCGGACGTTTTCTGTATAAAACCGGTCCGACGCTTCCTGAGGGGCCGGTCCGACCAAGAACGTCCCAGCCAAGTTCCCGTTCGCTTCAACGGTATGGAGCACTTGTCCGTCTCGCATCTCGTAGTAGCCGCGTTTCTCGACGACGGCGTCCGGGTATAGCGTCATGTCGGCCAGCGGTACGTACACGTCGGCACCGGAGATGGTGACTCGCAAATGGTCAGAACCCTTTCCGACGAGCCTAAGCCGGGTGCCGCCGGCGACGTACGACTGCCGCTCTTTGAACGCGGCATCTTTATACAGGTTCGTGACCCGGTCGGTCGGCGTGACGGCGATGCCGGTGCCGGTAAAGTCGATGACTTCGCCGGACGGGCCGAGCAAGGCGCGATTGTCGCCGCGTTCCATGTAAGTGCGGGCTTCAGCGAGCGACTCGAATTGACGGGACGAGACGTCACCATCTGCGAACGTCTCGACGGTGTACGTCCCGTCCCCTCGTTCTTGTAACCAAAGAAAGCCGAAGATGGCAAGTGCTAAGCTGAGCAGGGCGGGCAAGAGCCGGCGTCGTTGTTTTTTCTTCAATAGGATCACTTCCAAACTTGAGGATTGCCAAACAGAGAAAACTAGTAAACAATTTTGTATGAGAGGAGGGAATGATATGAAAATTGGTACACGTACGTTAAAGACGGCGGTCGCGGCTGGGATCGCGATGCTCATCGCTGAGACGATCCATCTCGATTATTACGTCTTCGCGGCCATCATCGCCATCCTCAGCATCCAAGAGACGCGCAAGAAGTCATTTCGGGCCTCATATGAACGTGTCATGGCAAGCTTGCTCGCCATCGGGATGGGCGCGTTGATGTTCACGCTGCTCGGCTATTCGCCGGCGACGCTTACACTTTATTTTGTCATGTTCATCCCGCTCGTTCAACAGCTCAAACTGCAGGACGGCATGATCACGAGTGTCGTCATCTTGACCCATCTGTACACCGAAGGACGGTTCTCACTCGACTTGTTCTTGAACGAACTCCTGTTGATCGCGATCGGGGTTGGCGTCGGACTCGTCGTCAACATGTATATGCCGACGCTCGATAAAGACATCGAGCGCATTAAAGAGAGTATCAACCGGGCGCTCGCGGTCCACTTCTATGACGTCGCAGCCTGTGTCGAGACCGGTGTGTACAATAACCATTCGATGATGCTGTTGAAGACGCGTGACTATTTAAAGAACGGGAAAGACTTGGCGCTCCGCCGGATGGGAAACTCGATCGGGAAGCGCAACGAAGACATGGACTATCTATACTTCCGGATGCGCGAGCGCCAGTACGACATTTTGAAGCGGATTGCTGATAATGCGCGGGAAATCACGATGGTCGTCAATGAGGCGAAACCCGTCGCCACATTTTTACGCCGCGTCGGCGACAACGTCAACGAGCAGGCTGACGCCTCGGCGTTTCTTCGCGAGCTCGAGGAGATCATCGACCATTATCGAAAAAACGTACCTCTCCCCACATCGCGTGAGGAATTTGAGGTACGCTCGTCACTGCTCAATATTTTGTCAGATGTAAAGAGTTACTTGATCTTGAAAGAACGATACATTCTCCTGTTACAGGAACATGGCCATTCCCGACAAAAACGTGCTAAGCAAGAAGATTGATACGATGACGACGACGCCGATTTGAATGATGCGTTGTCGTTTTTGTTGTTTTTTTCTCATGAGAATCCTCCAAAACGTGTTTGACCTCATTGTACAGAATGGAAAAGGTTCGTGCAAACGACATGAGTTTGTTATAATAACCAAGAAATGTTTGGATGGAGGGATGTTTTTATGGTAAACGAGACACGTGTGCTGGACACATTTTTACAGTTGGTCAGCATCGATTCAGAGACAAAAGAAGAAGCGGTCATCTGTGAGCATTTAAAGTCGGTCTTCACAGAACTCGGATGTGACGTCTACGAAGACGACGCATCGACAAAAACTGCGCATTCAGGAAACAATCTTATCGTCACGTTGGCTGCGACGAAAAAGGGCGTTGACCCGATTTACTTCACGGCCCACATGGATACGGTCACACCAGGTAAAGGCATCAAAACGAGTATTAAAGACGGTTATATCGTCACAGACGGGACGACGATTCTCGGTTCCGACGACAAGACGGGGCTTACAGCGATGATCGAACTCGTTCGGGTCTTGAAAGAGGAGGCGATCCCACACGGTCAGATCCAGTTCGTCATCACGGTCGGGGAAGAATCGGGTCTCGTCGGTGCGAAAGTGCTCGACCTCTCGAAAATCGATGCGAAATTCGGTTTCGCACTCGACTCGGACGGACCGGTCGGCGATATTATCGTGGCAGCTCCAACCCAAGCAAAAGTGAACGCGAAAATTTACGGGAAGACGGCCCACGCCGGTGTCGCCCCAGAAAAAGGCGTCTCGGCGATTCAAATCGCAGCGAAAGCGATCGCAAAAATGAAGCTCGGCCGGATCGATGAAGAGACGACGGCTAACATTGGACGCTTCGAAGGCGGACGTGCGACGAATATCGTCTGTGATTACGTCGAAGTGCTCGCCGAGGCTCGTTCGCTTATCCATGATAAGATGGAAGCGCAAGCCGAAGCGATGAAGCAAGCGTATATTGAAGCGGCTGAGACGCACGGCGGTCGTGCCGAAGTCGAGATTGACATCATGTACCCGGGCTTCAAGTTCGAAGAAGGCGACGAGGTCGTCGAAGTGGCGAAGTCAGCCGCGACAGCGATTGGACGTCCGATTCGTATCCTTCATTCGGGCGGGGGCTCAGATGCGAACGTGATCGCCGGTGGAGGCATTCCGACGGTCAACCTTGCTGTCGGGTATGAAGAAATCCATACGACGAACGAACGCATGCCGCTCGTCGAACTGTATAAGTTGATTGAACTCGTTGTTGAAATTGTAGAGCAAGTCGCAACACGGGAAACAAACTAAAAAAAGAGCCGACGCTAAGTCGGCTCTTCCTATGTGTTCGTGTGTTTATGCGGCGAACTCCAACGATTCTAAGACGAGTTCGTCTGAGCAGTGAAGTTCGGTCGCTATGTCGTGAATTCGGATCGAGGTGCCAGCTTCTTGTTGGTGTTTGCGATTCATTGAAGTCGCTCGCTCCCGAATCACTTCATACAAAGCGTCGGAATGTTCAACTTTATTCATCACGGATCACATCCTTTTCAACGAGTGACTCAAGTATAGCATGGATTAGGCTAGCAGAAAGGACAAATATATTTATGAAGTTACATTTTTTAGGAACTGGGTCAGGCATGCCCTCGAAACAACGGAACGTTTCCGGGCTCGCGCTCACATTGCCTAAACAGACGTGGCTGATCGATTGCGGGGAGGCGACCCAGCACCAGATTCTCCATACCGCGATCAAACCGCGAAAAGTATCGGCCGTTTGGATCACGCATCTACACGGGGACCATGTCTTCGGGTTGCCAGGTTTCTTATCGACGCGTTCCGCCCTTGACGGAAAAGGTCCGCTCACACTGTACGGGCCGCGTGGCATCAAGCAATGGCTCGAGCTGACGTTGAAACTGACCGGTTCATATTTAGGCTATGACCTGACGATTGTCGAATATGAGGACGGGGACACGTTCGAGCAAGACGGTCATCTCGTCACGGTGCGGAAGCTCGCGCATCGCTTTCCATCTTACGGGTTTCGCATCGAGGCACCGGCGCGTCCGGGGACGCTTCTCGTCGACAAGGTGAGAGCACTCGGTATTCCGAGCGGTCCCATCTATCGGACAATCAAACAAGCGGACACGTTTGAATTTGCAGGGAAAACATACGCGTCTAAAGAATACGTCACAGAATCGGTCCGCGGTGCGATCGTTGCCATCTTAGGGGATACGACTCCGTGCGAGAACGCATTCGTGCTCGCACGAGCTGCCGACGTCCTCGTCCACGAGGCGACGTTTATGCAAGGGGAGTCAAAACTTGCGAGACAATATGGTCATTCGACGACTGTCGAAGCCGCAATGCTCGCGAACAAGGCGGGCGCGGGCCGCTTGATCGTCACCCATATCTCAGCCCGCTACCAAGGCCGAGAGGCAGAATTTGAGGACGAGGTCGTGTCTGGGTTTGCGGATAGCCATGTGGCAACCGATTTTTCCGAGTTTATAGTGGGGGATTGATGTGACAATACAACTATACGTTTGGCTGGGTTTCATCGTCATCAGCCTGTTGCTAGGTGTAAGATTGAATCAGTTGAAAGAGCCAGAACCAAATTTTTTCGCGAAATTCTTATTCTACTCGTTACTCGGAATTGTTTCGTTTCCGATCGGCGGGTTTCATATCCCAATCGGATTTCTGATGTCATTCTTGTTCTTTCCGAAACGAAACAGCCGGTATAAATGGTACGGGGCGCTCGTCGGCTTCTTCTTCTTTATCGTTTTACTGTTCGTACCTTTGTTCGACCAATCTGAATTCCGGGCCGAATCTCAACAAATCGGGCCGGTGTCGGTGCAAGACGAGTCGTTCGACCGGATGACAGATACGATTTTACGCCGGATCAACGGCGAGGTGATCAAGCTCGATCGCAGCAAGATGATTGTCGACCGGGACGGTGAACTGCAATCACTCGAGTATTTGCTCATGGTCGAACGCAACAGCTCGTTCCAGCAAATCCGCATCAACTATGACGACTCAGGGGAACTTGAATATCGTCAAGTCGATGAGATGAACAAAAGTTCCGGTCGAGCCTTTTTCGAGAAGCTCGTCGACTTCGAACACGTGATCGAAGCCGTACGGGGGACAGCGTGGGAAGACTTTGCCAAACAAGTCGAGGCACCGCTCTTGCAGCTCTCATTTGACGGACTGTACGACATGTACACGTTCGAGAACGAAGCGATGCTCATGATCAACCGGGACGGACGAATCGTCAAATTCTGGCTTCAGCGGGAACCCGTGCTCGCCAACAGTATTCAATTGACCGGTTTGACCCGTGAAGGCAGAACAACAGGCGAAAAATATACGATTCTTTACAACTACTCCATCCACCAACGAGAGGATTTGACGGATCAATGAAAAAATTGCTCATCATGGGTATGATGATACCTTTATTGGCAGCTTGTGCTGGAGAAGAGACATCGAACGGACAAAGTGAGTCTTGTGACGTCGAACCGACGATTTCCGTTTACGACGCGTCGACAGAAGAGACGTTGTACCATGAGAAAAGTGTCTGCCTAGAGGATGGCTCGACAGTGCTCGATGCCCTCAAGGCGACAGAATTGCCGATTGATTCGGTCGGAAGCGGGGAGATGACCTACGTCACGGCAATCGACGGGATTCAAGAAAAATCGGCCGGTCAGTCATCTGGTTGGGTGTACGCCTTTAACGGAAGCCCTGGCGATGAAGGGGCGGCTGCAAAAGAAGTCGAGTCCACCGACATCATCCAATGGCGGTTTGAAGAAGATGCGATTTCTTTCTTCGAATGAGGCGGATTGGGAGCGTAGACATGCTGTCACGCTCCTTTTCTTTCTACTCGTCCATCTGTACGTCTTGATCCATGTGAACGGTTCGTTAAGTCTGCTCGCCGGGCTGGTCTTGTTGTT
Source organism: Exiguobacterium sp. SH31 (assembly GCF_001816105.1). Classification (NCBI taxonomy): domain Bacteria; kingdom Bacillati; phylum Bacillota; class Bacilli; order Caryophanales; genus Exiguobacterium; species Exiguobacterium sp. SH31. The sequence goes on along the minus strand of NZ_LYTG01000013.1, from coordinate 2,348 downwards.
ACTGTTGGAGCGGCGCTTTCCCGTCGCGATGCTCGGTCTGCTCGTCGCGTTCGCGCTGATCTCGCTCGCACCGATCTTGCTCCAGTGGGACGTCTCCATCCGTGCGCTCAGCGACCAAATTGTCCGCTTGGCGACGTTTTTATTCGGAATGGTTTGGGCGAGCCGTTTCATGCGATTAGAACGGCTATTGCCGCTCTTGCGACGCTTTCCGCAATCGACCCGGTTGCTGTACGGCGCTTGGGCGCTCGTCCCGTCGATGGAACGGGCCATCCGTTTGTCGCTTCGCAGTCACCAGCGACAAGACTGGCGAGAAGCGATCGTCGTCGGGATTGACAGCCAGCGCCGTGAACCCGTTTACGCGTTGCCGCGCTTACGTCCATTCCAAGGTGATGATCTCGTTCATCTGTTCATCTTGTTTAGTTGTTTTGTGGCGGCGCTTAAGTGGTCACCACTCATCTGGTTGCTTTACCCGTATTTGACGAAAGGAGGTGTGCGAGATGCGTTGGTTATCCTCAGAGCACGGACGTCAGCCAATTGAGGAGTGGGTCGCTTCAGAGCGGGCCCACATCGTCAATCTCGATGACCCGCTCGCTGGTTCGGTCGCCTCACTGCTCGCCGGTGATGATGCGATGCGCGGCGCCGAACTGGCAGCTCTCTTGCAAATCGATCATCTGTCCAAAAAACGATTTGATGAATGCTCGAGCGGAGAACAACAACTCGTTCGAATCGCTCACGTGCTCGGCGAAAATCCCGATGCGCTCGTTCTCATCGAGCCGTTCCGTTATCTCGATCGATTCCGAAGCGAACACTTGTCGATGCTGCTTCGGCGGCTAGGACAGCTCGGGATTAGCGTCGCTTATACGGACCGGTCGCGTGAAGGCGGTGCAACACATGCGTTCACGGTCGTAAAGTCGTCTAGTGAAGCATCGATTAACGTCAAAGACGTGTCCTATCGCCATCCGTTGCAACCCGCCTACGCGGTCGAACACGTGTCGTACCGGTCTGACGGACCAGGGTTAACGGTGTGCATCGGGACGAACGGCAGTGGCAAGTCGACACTCCTAGAACTGATGGCGAAGAGTCTGCGTCCGCTATACGGGAAAGTGAAGTTATCAGAGCGGCCGCTCTATCTTCCGGCAGACCCCGAGTACGGGCCGTTCCCAAAATCGTTGAATCGACGGGTCGAACAGTTGCAGGCGGTACTCGCGTCCACGTCGTCACTCATCGTCCTCGACGAGCCGACGGTCGGACTGTCGGAGAACGAACGAGACGCCTTCGTTGCGGCAATCGTACAAAAAGCCGAGACGGCGCGTATTTTATGTGCGACCCACGATGAACGCTTGATTGCGGCGGCAGGTCATGTCTTATGTATGGCGAGCGGAGCGGTCGTTTTTGACGGCACGCGCGAACAGTACATGGATCGGAGTGCGTTATGGTCACTTACGTCCTCGCCCTCATAATCGCGTTCGCACTCTTGTCGAAGTTTGAGCGGACGAAGTCACCTATTTCTGTATTGACGCAGCTTCTTGCGCTCGCCGTCATCGGGCGGTGGCTTTTCATGGCGATCCCGAACGTGCAACCGACGACCGCACTATTGATGCTGACCGCGCTCTATTTTGGATGGACGAGTGCAGGCATGCTCGCTTTATTCGTCCCGATTTTATCTGGGCTTTTACTCGGCCTTGGTCCGTTCGTTTTGTACCAGTTTCTCGGTTGGCTGCTCGTGATCACGCTCGTTTACTTGTTACGACCGGTCTTGTTGCGGTCGCGACTATTACTTTGGTCAATTGGTCTCGGCTCTGGTTTTTTATTCGGCTGGACGGCGAACTTGTCGTTCGCGGAAGTGATTGGAGCCGACTTTATCAAATTGCTCATCCTTAGCTTGCCGTTCGATTTGGCGCATGGAATCGCAAACGTCTTCTTTTTGATCGTCCTACATGATTTATTCGTTCGCATATTTGTCCGAGAAGACGGGTAAAAATGAGTACTACTCGAGTGAGGTGGTTGAGCATGGGCGGATACGTCAATATGTATGAGATCGGTTTGTTCCTCTTCATCGGACTATTGTTTATGGCCGTCAATATCTTACTGATGTCGCGTCGGCTCATTCAGACACGATACGCGATGTTGAGCATCCTCGCTTCTAGCGTCTGGCCGGCACTGATGATCGTCTTATCCGTTCAAGACGTCAATCTTCTCGAGGAGCTACGAGCCCGAACGGTCACACTTGAAGCCGTGTTCGCCTGGTCTCTCGTCGTCACGACGGCGCTCATGACGGTGATACCAGCTTTTATCTTCATTCGACGTCTGATTCAGCTGTCACGCCATGGCGGCTGATTCCTTATACT
>NZ_LYTG01000012.1:0-59153 GCF_001816105.1 Exiguobacterium sp. SH31 | reverse complement strand
TCGCTCTGCTTTTTTAGGTTCAAGATGTCGGGAGCTGTTCGACCGAGGCATCTGTCGGTTTTTGGAAGCGACGTAAAATTTCGAGACTGACCGCTCGCGGCATAATTTTCGCGAGTCCGACGAGCGCTTGGTTCGACAAGCCCGGGATGATGACCCGTTTATTTTTCATAACGCCCTTATAACCAAAGAAAGCGACGAGATGAGACGGCATTTTCGATACCATCATTTCACTGCCGGCCCGGTTAAAGAAACCGGTGTCGGTCGGACCCGGGCAAAGGACGCTGACGTTTACGCCTGTGCCTTTCGTCTCGGCATGGAGCGCTTCTGTGAGTGATAAGACGTACGCTTTTGTCGCGTAATAGACGGCCATATACGGTCCCGGCTGGAATGCGGCGACAGAGGCGACGTTTAGGACGTAGCCGTGATTGCGGGCGACCATGTCAGGCAAGTACGCTTTCGTCAACTCGGTCAAGGCGTTGACGTTCAACCTGACCTCTTCAGCCTCGGTTTCCGCATCGAGTTCGATAAACTCGCCGGCCGTACCGAAACCAGCGTTATTGATTAAAAAATCGACCGTGAGCCCGGCGTCGTCAATCGCGTTCGTCAACCGTTTCACGGCGTTGTGTTCAGATAAGTCGAGGGCGAACACGTGCACGTTAATCGTGTATCGTTTTTCAAGTACTTTTTTGAGTTCATGTAACCGTGGCTCGTTACGAGCTACGAGAATACAGTCGAATCCATCTCGGGCCGCTAAGACGGCGAGGTCTAGACCGATGCCTGTCGAGGCACCGGTAATCAAGGCTGTTTTTGTCAAAATCGTCCACTCCTTCAATTAAAAAAGTCATACATTGTTACTGATTTCTTCACTAGTTGTTAAATTCCTGCTTCGTCGACACGGTTGAACGTGTGCTAAAGTATATCAAGAATATGTGATTAGACTCACAAAGTCAGGAGAAAAAACAGATGATGATTCAGCTAGTTACTACAGCACAAAGCGTCGAACAAGCAGAGGCGCTGATCATGGCGGGGACAGACCGTCTATATATCGGAGAGTCGACGTTTGGTTTACGCCATAAAGGTGACTGGTCGCTTCCGGCTGTGAGAGAAGTCACAGCGCTCGCCCGTCGTTACGGCAAAGAAGTGACGGTTGCCGTCAATAATTTGATGCATAACAATCAAATCGAGGCGTTGCCGGATTATTTACACGCGCTCAAGCAAATCGGGATCGACAGTGTGACGGCGGGCGATCCAGGTGCGATCCGCTTGATCCGTAATGCCAATATCCCCTATTGGTACGATGCTCAAACGCTCGTCACGTCGGCGCGACACATTCAATTTTGGGGTAAGCGCGACGCCATCGGGGCGGTCGCGGCCCGTGAAGTGACACTGACCGAACTCGGGATGATTCAACAGCAGATCGGGCTCCCCGTCGAGGTTCAAGTGTACGGACCAACATGTATCCATCACTCGAAACGACCGCTATTGACGAACTATTTCAATGAGATCGGTCGGTCGAGAGGGGACGCGGAAGCGCGCGAGTACTATATGAGCGAACCGTCTGATGCGGACAGTCGCTATCCCGTCTACCAAGACGACAATGGGACGCACGTCTTCTCCGAAGATTTGACGCTCATGGGTCAATTGCCGGTGCTCTTAAAAGGCGGACTGCATACGTGGAAACTCGAAGGATGGCATGCCGGGGACGCGTTCGTCGACATCGTCCGTCTGTTCGACAAAGCCCGGTCCGATTTGTTGAATGGCCAGTTCGACCGCACGCTCATGGAACGGCGTCTCGCCGAACTCCAACCTGAACAATTCCGGCTTGGGACCGGACTGCTGTTACGAAATCCAGAAGAGATCAAGTGAGGGGATCAAGATGAAAAAACGTCCAGAACTACTAGCTCCGGCAGGAAACTTAGAAAAATTAAAGATGGCGATTCTTTACGGGGCCGATGCGGTCTTTATCGGTGGTCAACAGTTCGGGCTCCGCTCGCGGGCCGGCAACTTCGGATACGAGGAGATGACTGAAGGCGTCGCATTCGCGCACGAGCGCGGGGCGAAAGTGTATGTCGCCGCGAACATGGTGACCCATGAAGGGGATATCGATGGCGCGGGCGATTTCTTCTGTCGACTCCGTGACATCGGCATCGACGCCGTCATCGTCTCGGACCCGGCCATGATCGAGGTCTGTCTAACGGACGCGCCCGGTCTTCCAGTCCATTTGTCGACCCAGGCGTCGGCGACGAACTACGAGACGCTCCGTTTTTGGCAAGAGGAAGGGCTAGAGCGAATCGTCCTCGCCCGTGAAGTATCGATGGAAGAGATCAAAGAGATGAAGCGTCAAGTCGACGTCGAGATCGAGGCGTTCGTCCATGGCGCGATGTGTATCTCCTACTCGGGACGTTGCACGCTGTCGAACCATATGGCGCTCCGCGATGCGAACCGCGGCGGCTGTGCCCAGTCGTGCCGCTGGAAATACGGCTTCTTCGAGGCGGATGAGTTGTTGACAGACGACATGGCAGCGCGCGATGAGGAACCGTTCTCGATGAGTTCGGTCGATCTTGCGATGGTCCGGCACATACCCGATTTGGTCGATGCCGGCGTCGATAGCTTGAAAGTCGAGGGACGGATGAAGTCGATCCATTACGTGGCGACCGTCTGTAACGTCTATCGTCAAGTCATCGATGCCTACTGCGCGGATCCTGAAGGATTCGTCTTCGACCCAGCATGGGAAGAAGAGATTTGGAAAGCGGCGCAACGGGAGCTCGCGAGCGGGTTCTATTACGGCATCCCGACCGAGAAAGAGCAACTGTTCGGCAAACCGCGTTCCATCCCGCAATATGCGTTCGCAGCGCGCGTCATCTCGTATGAAGCGTCGACAGGCATGGCGATGCTAGAGCAGCGTAACCATTTCCGCCGCGGAGAAGAAGTCGAATTCTTCGGCCCCGGGTTCGTCCGCTTCACGCAACGGATCGACGAGTTATTCGATGAGACCGGGATGCCGCTCGAGACGGCGAACCAGGCGATGATGACGGTACGCGTCAAAGTCGACCAACCTGTCGCGACCGACTTCATCATGCGAAAACGAAAAGTGGCAGCAGTGAAAGTTCCCGCTTCGAGTGCCCGTTGACACATCCGTCAAGGCAACATAGTCGACCGTTCCATCCAATCTTGCTACCCTATTAACATATACGAAAAAGGGGATGGAAGGATGAATCAGAACACGGAGCAACTCCGGACCGATCCGATCGGACGCCTGCTGTTCAAGCTGTCGCTGCCGGCGATGATCGGTATGCTGGTGACGGCGCTCTATAATATAATTGACACGATTTTCGTCTCGCGTGGCATCGGCCCTGCTGCCGTGGCCGCGATCGGGATCGCGTTCCCGATTCAAATGATTCTAATGGCCGTCTCGAGTGCGGTCGGTCTCGGCGGGGCCTCAATCAGTTCGCGGAAACTCGGCAAAGGAGATGACGCCGGTGCCGCCGTCACGTTCATGAACGTGCTCGTGCTCGTAGGCGTGTTCGCCGCGTTCGCGGTCAGTTCGGCCATCTTCATGCTCGACTCGATCTTGACTGTGTTCGGGGCGACGTCGGAGATCATGGAATTGAGTCGTCAATACTTATCGGTCACGCTGATCAGTTCGCCGTTCTTCATGTTCACGCTCGCGGCGAGCGCGATGGTGCGGGCCGAAGGACAAGCACCTTATCAGATGAAAGTGATGCTCACGACCGTCGTCGTCAACTTGGTGACGACGCCGCTGTTCATCTTCACGTTCGGATGGGGTATTTACGGGGCGGCCTGGTCGACGGCGCTCGCTCAAGTCGTCGGATCGGTGCTCATGTTACGCTTCTTCTTCGCAAAAAATCGCCGGACCGAGCTCAACTTCCAATGGCGGAAGTTTCGGCTGCGGTTCGGCGAGTTGAAGGAGATTATGGCAATCGGGTCATCCTCGTTCGTCATGATGGTGTCGCAATCGATCTTGTTCGTCTTCGTCAACATCATGCTCGGGACGTATGGTGGGACCCAAGAATTGGCCACGTTCGCCATTTTGAATAAGTTCATGGCGCTCGTCGGGATGCCGATCATGGGCATCGTACAAGGCATGCAACCGATAGTCGGCTATAACTTCGGGGCGCGACAGTTCGAGCGGATGCGCGAGACGATTTGGACGGCGCTACGGGCCGGAATCGCGATTGCGGTCTTCATCTGGCTGACGCTCCAGCTGTTCCCGGAACCGCTCATGCGCATGTTCACGTCCGACGCGAACTTGATTGCTGGCGGGGTGACGGCGATTCATGTCCTGTTCGCTGTCTCGTTTTTAACGAGCGTCCAAATGCTTGTCAACGGCATCTATCAATCACTCGGGAAAGCCCGGGTCGCGATGTTCTTGTCGTTGTCTCGACAGACGCTCTTTACGATTCCGCTCGTGTTTATCTTACCGAACTTCTTCGGTGTGTTCGGTGTTTGGCTCGCCTTCCCGATCGCCGACGGCTTGACCTTCCTGACAGCGGTCGGCATGGCGATTTGGGACCGGAAACTGCTGTTCCGTCCGTCAGAAGATGAGGTAGAAGCGAAAGCGACCAATTTATGAAACGACGTCCGTTCTTGTTGAACGGGCGTCTTCTTTTAGGAATAAGTAAATCCCACCGAGCAAGACGGCCGCGCCGATCCATTGCATCACGCCGAGCCGTTCCTCGAAGAAGACGAAGCCGAATAGCATGCCCCAGAGCGCTTCACCGAGGATGGTGATGCTGACGACGGTCGCACTGACGCGGGCGAGGGCGTAGTTGAACAAGTTATGGCCGAGGAGCGTCGGGAAGAAGGCGAGAGCGATGAAATACCACCAATTCACCGCTTCGAAGCCGACGAATGTCGTGTCCCGAACGAGCAACATGAAACCGAGAACGAACGTGGCGACGAGATAGACGCTGAACGAGTAGTCGTTCGTCTTCATCTCGGTCCGAATGTGTTGACCGACGAGCCAGTAGCCGGCGATCAGCAAGGCGGCGAGAAGCGCGAGCAAATCCCCGTAGAGCGCGTCGCGACCGATTTGGATATCACCGGCTGCGACGAGCATGCCGCCGAGGACGGCGACGAGCGCAAACGCCAAACCTTTTCGGGTCGGATGTTTTTTAAAGAACAGGGCGTTCCCGATGAGGACGAAAATCGGGCTCGACGTCACGAACAACGTCGAACTCGCGACGGTCGTGTAGTCGAGCGATAAAAACCAGAGCCAGAAATGGAAGGCGAGGAGCGTCCCGCTGAGCAAGATCGCGTAGCGGGTGTTCGAGCGTAACGAGAAGAGCGAGCGGTAATCGAGAAACGGTAACAACATGAGGCTCGAGAACAGCATACGGTAGAATGCGGCCGTCTCCGCCGGTGCGGACGTCCATTTGACGAACAAGACGCTCGTCGACAGGAAAAAGACGGCTGCAAATAAAATTAAATAAGACAACAGGCATCCCCCTTTGGTTTTGTACATATTCCTCTAATGATATAATGAAACATACGAGAAAAAACATTCTTTTTCGAAAGTGTCGTTCCGACGAGATCGTTCGAACGACAACGAAAGTAGGGATCACATGAGATTAATCATTGCGGAGAAACCGTCGCAGGCACAAAAGCTGGCGGCACCGTATCCATCAAAAAAGAGAAAAGACGAGATTGAAATCGCGGCATGCCCTCGTTTCCCGGAAGGTGCCATCGTCGTCTGGGCAGTCGGGCACTTATGTGAACTCCAAGAGCCGTCCCACTACCGCCCGGAGTGGAAGTCTTGGAAGTATGAATCACTTCCGATCGTCCCAGATCGGTTCGACTATCGCATCTCGCAGGGCAAGTCGAAGCCGTTCCAGACAATCAAAAAATGGCTCCACGACCGCTCGATCACGGACGTCATCATCGCTTCTGACGCCGAGCGGGAAGGGGAGGCGATCGTTCGTCTCATCTTGAGGCTCGCGGGCAACAAAAAACCGCTCGAGCGCTTATGGATCTCGAGTTTGACCGAGCAGGCGGTCGATCGCGGTTTCTCCCAGCTGTTGCCTGGTGACCAGACGATTCCGTATTACCACGAGGCGATGAGCCGCGCCTGTGCCGACTGGCTCGTCGGCATGAACGCATCAAGAGCGTATACGACGCTCTTGAAGACGATAGGGATTGAAGACGTATTCTCGCTCGGACGCGTCCAGACGCCGACGCTCGCCTTGATCGTCAATCGGGAGCGTGAAATCAAACAGTTCGTCCCGGAGCTTTATTTCGAGGTCGAAGCGACGCTCCAAAAAGGACGGGGCACGTTCAAAGCGAAATATACGCTCGGCAAGACGACGAAGTTGAAGACGCGTGAACAAGCTGACGCTGTCGTCAACCGAGCGACCGGGACGGCGATTGTAAAATCAATCGATAAAGAAGAGAAAGTGGAACACCCTCCGTTCTGGTTCAGTCTGTCGGGTCTCCAAGCTGAGGCCGGCAAACGCTTTGGTTTCGGGGCGAAGAAGACGCTCGATATCGCCCAGAAGCTGTACACGAAAGGGTGGATCAGTTATCCACGGACAGATTCTAGTTTCGTGACGCCCGACGAGGCAACGCTGTTCCCGCAGACGAAAGCCAGACTGTTGAAGTCTGCCGCTTACGCCGGGCTTGCGGCCGTCTTGACTGAAAATCCGTCCCGGAACAGCCGCTACGTCAACGCGAAAAAAGTGAGCGATCACTATGCGATCATTCCGACCGAAGCGTGCGGCGATGTGGGTCGACTTAGCGGGGATGAGGCGAAGCTGTATGACTTGATCAACCGCCGCTTTCTCGCAGCGTTCGCCCCCCCGGCCAAACTCGAGAAGACGACCGTCGACTTGATGGACGGGGAAGACTTATACCGGGCAAAAGGGACGGTCGTTGTCAGCCCAGGGTACCGTCAAGTCGTCGAGATGAAGTCAAAAGACGTCGAGCTTCCGGTGCTGACAACCGGTGAGCCGTTGACTGAAAAGAAAGTCGAAGTGTTATCGAAACAGACAGAGCCTCCAAAACGGTATACGGAAGGGGCGCTCATCATGGCGATGAAAGTCGCCGGGAAACAGCTCGACGACGAGGAACTGATCCATATCATGAAAGAAGTCGAGGGGCTCGGCACGGAAGCGACTCGGGCGAACATAATCGACGGCTTGAAGAAGCGAGGGTATGTTGAACTTCAAAAGAAAGAGCTCGTTCCGACCGATAAAGGTCGTCTTTTGATCGATGTGCTCGGCGACAGCATTCTCGCCTCGCCGGCCATGACCGCGAAATGGGAGAAGCGGCTCCATGAGATCGGGCAGGCGTCTGCGTCTGCGGCCGAATTCATCGACCAAGCGAAAAAGATGTCGATTCATCTCGTCGAAGAAGCCAAAGCGAGAGTCGCGGCGGCGAATCCGGAAGGCTATACGATTGAACCGAGACGCTTTGGTAAGAAAGCTGCCTCGCGGCCAAAAGCGTCGTTCGGCGTCTGCCCGAGCTGTGGCAAAGGACTTGTCGAGCATCCGAAGTTCATCGGGTGCAGCGGGTATCGTGAGGGCTGCAAGTTTACGATGTCGAAACAAGTGCTCGGCGTCGGACTCGCGAAAGACGAACTGAAACAGATGATCAACGGTGGGCAGTCGAATGTTCATGCGTTCAAAAAAGGCGACAAGACGTTTGATGCCACGCTCTATCTTGAAAAAGGGGCGTTACGCTTCGAGTTCAAATAAAAAAAAGAGTCGCCCGGCTGGACGGCTCTATTTTTTATCGGTCTGATCGTTTTCAGAGATTCGACGATTGATCTCATCGTAATCGAGGACGATGTCGTCTTTGTTGTCTTTGTAGGCGTATCCTTTTTGGATGACGACGACAGAGGCGACCAAGACGAGTAAAATAATCAATCCGCTCACGGCAAATATCCATCCCATAGCGCATTCCTCGCTTTCTTTCTTTTAGTATGACAAAAATCTGAGACGTTCTCCATGTTTGAGTCTCTCACAACTGTTACAGGTTTGAAATGGTTGGTCTCTTGATTAGATATGATACAATAACGTATAGAAGAACACTGACAGAGAAGGTAGGGATGACTATGGCGATTTTGATTGTCGACGACGAACCGGTCAATACGATGGTTCTCGAACAATTATTGCATCAACACGATTATGAGACGGTCTCGGTCTCAAGTGGTGAAGATGCTCTCGCGCTCCTCATGGACCCGCAAGCCCCGTCGCTGTATGACCTCGTCCTGCTCGATGTCGAGATGCCGGGCATCTCAGGGATTGAAACGTGCAAACGGATTCGACAAATGACAGGATATGAAGAACTGCCGGTAATCATGGTGTCGGGCCGGACCGAAGAGAAGCAAATTGCCGAAGGGCTAGACGCTGAAGCGTCCGACTATACGACGAAACCGATCAAGATCACCGAACTCCTCGCCCGGATTCGCTCGGCGCTTCGTTACAAAGCGGCCGTCGATGAACGGAAAAAATATGAGGCGCGTCTCCAATATGACCTGGATTTGGCCCAAAAGATTCAGCAGAGCGCACTGACCCCACCAATCAGTAGCGCGGAAATCGATATGAGGGCGCTGTACCTGCCATCTAAAAAATTGGCGGGTGACATGTACGCCTGGTTCCAAGTCGCGCCTGATCGTTACGGCGTCATCATCTTCGACGTGATGGGTCACGGTGTGTCTTCAGCCTTGATCACGATGGGAATCCGCTCGATCTTGCCGGGCCTTGTCGCCAACGTCCAGTACCCGGTCGACGTCATGACCGAACTGAACCGACAGATGACGTTCCTGTTTTCAGGCGACGATATGCAAAGTTATTTCACGGCCGTCTATTGTTACATCGATACGACGAATCAACGCATCGAGTACGTCAATGCCGGCCATCCGCCTGTGATCGTGACGTCTCCGGAAGGGATGACTCGTCTCGAGACGACTGGAGTGCCGGTCGGCATGTTCGAGGAACCGAACTATGAATCCAAAGAAATCAAGATCACGCCAGGTATGGTCCTGCATATGTATACGGACGGACTGATGGAATGTTACAGCAAAGACATCGATGACGGCATCCGTTGGCTTGAAAAAGACATCGCCACGTACGGCTTAGATTATTCCCGTCACGTTGCCGAACGGCTCGTCCCGAAAATCGAGATTGACGACGACTTGTGCCTCGTCACGGTAAAGCTTACTTAAACGACAAAAGGATGAGACCGTCGCTCGTGACGATTTCATCCTTTTGTCTAGAAATAACGTTTCCGCCATAAAATATAAAAGGCGAGACTCGAAAAACCGACCATCATGGCAAGTGCGAACACGAAACCGATTGATTGTCCTTCCCATGGGACTTGGACGTTCATCCCAAAGATCCCGGAAATCATCGTCGGAATACTGAGCACGATCGTGATCGACGCCAAGAACTTCATGACGAAGTTGACGTTGTTCGAGATGATCGACCCGAACGCATCCATCTTAATGCTGATGATGTCGTTATAAATCGAGGCCATCTCCATCGCCTGACGATGCTCGACGAATACGTCTTCTAACAAGTCTTCGTCTTCTTCATGCTTCTCAAGACTCGGCGTCTTGACGATGCGGTCGAGGACGCTGTCATTCGCTTTGAGCGACGTCATGAAGTAGACGAGCGACTTCTGTAAGTTCATCAACTGGAAAATTTCCTGATTTCGCATCGAACGTTGAAGTTCTTGCTCTAGCTCTTCCATTCGCCGGTCGATCTGGCGGAGGAACCGCAAGTACGTCATGCTGACTCGGTGCAAAATCTGGAAGACGAACCGGCTGCGATAGTTTGTCCGGAACAAGCGGGCTTTGCCGTTAGCGAACAAGTTGAGTACATCGAGGTCACGCGAACAGACGGTGATGAAATGTCGTCCCGTGACGATGATACCGAGTGGGATCGTATTATAGGCACGTCCCGTATCGTCTTCTTCGACGTATGGAACGTCAATGATCATGAGCAGGCCTTCATCATCTTTCTCAAAACGCGGCTTTTCTTCAATATCAAGTGGGTCGTACACGAAGTCTTCAGGAATGCCGGAGGCGGCAATGACTTGATCGGCCTCGTCTTTCGTCGGATTGACGAGTTGGATCCAGCTTCCTTTGTCAAAGTCTTCGATCTCGTGCACACGACCAGATGCGTCGGTACGGTAAATCGTTAGCATAATCTTCCTCCTACCTTAGCTCAACTTTATTATAGGTAGGCGAGTAGGAGAGTGCAATCGCAAAGAAGGAGATTTTTTGTTTTCTCTCGAAAACATACTACAGTGAGTTAGAATGTCAGAAGGAATGAGTAGAAGGAGGGATGGAGGTGACTCAAACACCCCAAAACGCTCTGTTTAACGAAGAGAAATTAGCAGAGCTCCATCAAATCGCAAGTGGAAATAAAGATTTTCTGAAAAAGATTGCAGAGACGTACGTCGCGCAGTTCGAGGCGAAGTTTCCTGAATTAAAGCGCGTAGTCGAGACGAAAGATCATGAACAAATCGAACAACTCGCCCACTTGTTAAAGGGCGCATCTTATTCGGTCGGACTCGACGAGACGGCGTCGCATTTCCAACAACTTGAACTCGCCGGTGAGACGAACGAGGTCGAGAACCTTGAACCGGTGCTTGAAGACATCGAGCGTCAAATGAAACGGTTCGCTGTCGAGTGGGACGCCTATTTCAATCGATTGGTGTAATGAAAGAGGGGCCGCAATTTTGCGGCCCCTCCGTTTGTCATTAGGCTAAAAACTCATCGAGCGTCGCGATCAACATGCCGATCTCAGGCTTCGTGATTTGTGCGTTCGCCCCGACGGCGTCACCTTTATGTTTCAAGTCGTTTGAGATGAGTGACGAGAAAATTACGATCGGTAACGTCGCGTAGCGGTCCATTTCGCGTAGCCGTCTCGTCAAATGTAACCCGTCCATTTGTGGCATCTCGATGTCGGTGATGAGCAGATCGCACTCAACACCATCTTGCTCGAACGCATCAAGCGCTTCTTTCCCGTTGTTGAAGATTGTCGTGTTGAAGTAGCCTGCCTCATCGAGCGTGTCGATGATCAAGGTGCGGAGCATCTCCGAATCTTCTGCGATCCACACTTGTTTGTTCGAGCGTTCCCTTGCACCGAGTCGTTTGACGGATTCACGAGCCATGATGTCTTTTCGTGACAACTCGAGAGCGATGCGCTCATAGTCGAGAAGAATGATCATTTGGTCTCCTGTTTTGACGACGCCGTTCGTGATGCCTTGGACACCGCGGGCGAGATCTGACGGTGTATCGATCTGTTCCCATGAGATGCGCTTGATCTCTGTCACTTGGTCGACTCGGAGCACCGATTTCTCACCGTTAAACTCACAGACGATCAAGCGATCCCCGTCTCCGGCTTCACGAGGATGGCCGATGACCATCGGGAGATCGATGACCGTCATGACTTCACCGCGTAGTTCGATCAACCCCATGATCGCCTCAGGCGTTCCAGGTAACGGGGTGAGTGGAAGCATCGTGATGATCTCGCGAACCTTCATGACGTTAATCCCGAAAATAAACGGGCCTGACTGGAAAATGACGATTTCTAACTCGTTCGTACCTGCTTCAAGTAAAATATTATGATCCATGCTCAATGGTGGTCCCTCCTATATCGCGTTCTCTCTTCCTCTCTATCGGTCAAATCGATCAAAGTCTTCAGTTGAAAAGTGTCAAAGTCAGGTCAAAAATCACGAAAAGTCATGGAGTAACCGTTTACATTACATAAACTGAATCTTTATAGTTGTTCAACGGAATTGATTTTGCATACAATGAGGGTGGCAACGAGATATCACAGCTTACTCAGGAGGCAGATAGAGATTATGAGTATGAACACATATCCATATTTAATTAACGGGCAATGGCAAGAATCAACAACAAATGAGACGATTGAACTCGTTTCACCTTATACAGAAGAAATCGTCGGACACGTCCAAGCGATGTCGCGCGACGAAGTCGACGAGGCGATTCACGGTGCTAAACGTGCACAACAAGAGTGGGCGGCGCTTCCGGTCAACAAGCGCGCCGAGCTGTTGTACGCATGGGCGGACAAACTCGAAGAACGCGTCGATGAGATCGGTCAAATCATCATGCGCGAAGTCGGGAAGAACTTGAGCGACGCGAAGAAAGAAGTCGTCCGCACAGCTGAGATTATTCGTTATACGGCTGAGGAAGGACTTCGTTTCACAGGTGGATTCATGCAAGGTGATTCGTTCCCGGGCGGATCAAAGAATAAAATGGCGATCATCAAAAAAGAGGCACTCGGTGTCGTTCTCGCGATCTCACCATTCAACTATCCGGTCAACTTAGCCGCTGCTAAAATCGCCCCGGCCCTTATTACTGGGAACGCGGTCGTCTTCAAACCGGCGACACAAGGTGCGATCAGTGGTGTCAAAATGGTCGAGGCACTGCAAGACGCCGGTCTTCCGAGCGGATTGTTGAACCTCGTGACGGGTCGCGGTTCGGTCATCGGCGACTACTTGACGTCGCACCCAGGTGTCGACATGATCACATTCACAGGCGGTACAGGAACCGGTCAACATTTGTCACAACAGGCATCGATGGTCCCGGTCGTCTTAGAGCTCGGCGGCAAAGACCCGGCGCTCGTCTTAGAAGACGCGGACATGACGCTTGCGGCGGATCAAATCGTCAGCGGTGCATTCTCTTACTCGGGTCAGCGTTGCACGGCGATCAAACGCGTCTTCGTGCTCGAAGATCAAGCGGACGAACTCGTCGCCATGTTGAAACAGCGTGTCGAGAAGCTCACGGTTGGTTCGCCAGTTGACAACAGCTTCATCGTCCCGCTCATCGACAAAAAGTCGGCTGACTACGTTCAAGGCTTGATTGACGACGCCGTCAACAAGCATGCGACGGTCGTCCACGGTAACGAACGTGACGGCAACCTGCTCCACCCGACGCTGCTCGACCATGTCACGCGTGAGATGCGTGTCGCTTGGGAAGAGCCGTTCGGACCAGTTCTTCCGATCATTCGTGTCAGTTCGCTCGACGAGATGATCGAACTGACGAACGAGTCAGAGTTCGGTCTTCAAGCGAGCGTGTTCACACAAAACGTGAACAGTGCGTTCACGGTCGCCGACAAGCTCGAAGTCGGCACGGTCCAAGTCAACGGACGGACGGAACGCGGTCCTGACCACTTCCCGTTCATCGGTGTGAAACAATCAGGTCTAGGTGTACAAGGGATTGGACGCAGTCTTGAAACGATGACACGCGATAAAGTGACCGTCATTAACTTATAAACGATTGGAGGGGAGAAATCCCCTCCTTTTTTTGTGCCATTGAAATCCCTTCTTTCTGACAGGTATAATGAATGAAGATAGGTGGAAGGGGTTGTGTGGACGTGGCGAACTGGATTTCAAGCCAACTGGCAAGACTCGATATTCCGACACCGTTTGAGGTCGGTAACGTGAACGTATACATCGTAGAGCATGGGGGCCGGTTTTTCATGGTCGACTGTGGCCCGGATACGGAAGAGGCATGGGCGTCCTTGAACGGCGAATTGGCTGAACTCGAACTGACGCTAGCGGATATCGATTTTCTATTTTTAACGCACCATCATGCCGACCATGCCGGTCAAGCTTGGCGGCTGCGGGACGCCTCGATTCCAGTCTACGGTCACGAGAAGCTCGTTCGTTATTTGGAACAGACACCGAACTTTATTAAAAAAGGCAATCACTTCTTATATGAACTGGCTCATTGGTTCGGGGCACCGGAGTCGATCATCAACAAGTTACCCGACTACCGGGAGGCGCTACGTTGGATCGGTCCGACGACCGTCACGATGACGTTCGAAGAGGGACAAGACGTGACGAGCGACGGGGCATGGAAGACGATTCATCTGCCGGGACACGCGAGCGATCAACTCGGACTTCTCGGACCGGGCGGCGTCTTGATTGCCGGTGATCATTTGATCGATGCGGTCGAACCGAACCCGTTGATCGAACAGCCGTATGAGGACGAAGGGTTTGCGTCACCGGTCTTACTATATCTCGACTCGCTTAGAAAGTTACAGGAGCTTGATATTAAGCTCGTCGTGAGCGGACATGGCAATCCGATTCAGCATCCGCGGGTACTCATCGAATCAAGGATCAGTCAACGCTATGAACGGAGCGAGCAGCTGCTGAACGACTGGGCCGACGGCTTGAGTGTGTTCGATTGGTCGATGCGGCTGTACGGGCGGAAGATGCGCCGGGCGATGCCGCTTGTCTTCAGCGAAGTGTTCGCGCGGTTGACATTGCTCGAGGAGCGCGGTCATGTCGTCAAGCAGTTAGCCGATGGCAAATGGATTTATGTGAGAGTGGAGGAAGCAATGGAATGAGACATATTGTGATCACGGGTGCGTCGAGCGGCTTTGGTGCCGCTTTGGCGCATTCTTTTTCGGCAGCGGGCTATAAGCTGACGTTAATTGCCAGAAACGAGACGCGCCTTCGAGAGCTCGGGACGAAACTATCTGCAGACTGGATGGTCACGGATGTTTTGACAAGTTATGAGACGCTCGTCGACGATGTCGTACAGAAATATGGACCAATCGACGGTTGGGTCAACAACGCCGGCGTCGGTGAGTTTGACCGGGTCGTTGATCAAACGACGGACGTCATCGAAGAGACGATGCGCTTGAACGCGATCGCGCCGATGGTGATGTCGCGTGACTGTGGGCGCCGGATGAAGCGAGGCGGGACGATCATAAACGTTTGCTCGCAAGCTGCCAAAGTGCCGACCCCGAAGTCGGCCGTGTACGCCGGATCGAAAGCGGCGTTGCTCCAGTTTTCAAACGCGCTCCGGCTCGAGCTGAAGCCGGCAGGTGTCCATGTACTGACAGTCAATCCTGGTCCGATCAACACGCCGTTCTTTGATCGGGCTGATAAGACGGGTCGCTATGAACAGAGTGTGCGTCGTATCATGCTCGACCCAGATCAGTTGGCACAGCGGGTCGTCTCAGCGTTTGAACAGTCGAAACGTGAAGTCAACGCCCCGTGGTGGATGGACTTAGGCGGAAAACTGTACGCAATGTGCCCGATTTGGTTCGAACGGTTGGCAAAACGGGGATTTGACAAAAAGTAGTAGAGAGAGGGGAAGTACGATGCGACGAATACGACAATTTGGGCTGCTGTTTGCGCTTGTTTTCCTCAGCGCCTGTGGGACGATGGGAGCAGACTTGGCCCCGACGTTTGACGAGGCGGTTCAAGAGGCTGAGCAAACGACGGTCAACTTTTACTTGTGGGGTGGGGACGACGGCATCAACCGTTACATCGATGACTACGTCGCACCGCGCCTGAAAGAAACATACGATATCGAGTTGAATCGCGTCCCGATGGACACGGCCGAATTTATTCGCCAACTATCACTCGATAAACGTTCGAACCGAGAGGCGGGCACGATCGACCTCATGTGGATCAATGGCGATAATTTTAGAAACGCGGCCGAGGCGGAGCTTCTACAAGGCGACCTGCTCGATAAAATCCCGAACGCAGCACTTTTGAACGAGACCGCGCAAGCGACCGACGCCGGGACGCCGACCGACGGACTCGAGGTGGCGTGGGGTAACGTTCAGTTCGTGCTGCACTATGATGCCGACAAAGTGACGAATCCTCCGGCGACGTTCGAAGAATTACATCGTTGGACCGAAGCAAATCCGGGTCGTTTCACGTATCCTGAAGTGACAGACTTCACCGGTAACGCGTTCGTCCGCCATCTGCTCTATGCCGAGTACGGGGAAACGATCCGGAGCGATCAAACGATCCCGGATGCATTTTGGGATGAACTCGCGACGTGGTCACCGAATCTGTGGAAACAAGGGGCGACGTATCCGAAGTCGCTCGCCCAACTCGATCAACTTTATGCGAAAGGTGACGTGTGGATGACGATGGGATTCAATGAGCGTCGTGCTGAGGCCGAGCGAAACGACGGCGTGTTTCCAGACGAGACGCGTGCACTCGTCCTCGACCATTCAATCGCCTCGACGCATTTTCTCGCGGTCCCGTTCAACGCAAGCAATCCGAACGGTGCCCTCGTCGTGATCAATGAATTGTTGTCACCGGAAGCTCAACTCGCCAAACAAGATGCGACGTATTGGGGAGACGGGACGTCGCTCGATTTGACGAAGCTTGAACGAGCGGACCGGGAAGCCTTCCTCAAGCTGGACACGGGCGTCACGTATCCAGACCCTGAACAACTTGCCGAACGTTCGATTGCCGACTTCGGACCGAGCGTGATCGATCAAGTTCGTGAGGGATGGTCCCGTGTCGCGAGGTAGCGTCGGCTTGAGCGTCATCGTCTTGTTGCTACCGCTCGCCGGTCTGGCGTTTCTAGCCGGTGAGACCGCTTCATTCGAATGGACGTCACTTTGGCGCGATGCGGCGTGGCGGGCGAGTTTAGCCGTCACGCTTTACGTGACGCTCGTCTCGACGACGATTTCGCTACTCATCGGGACGTGGTTGGCACGAACGGTCCGGATTCGAGAGGCGGTTTGGCTTTCAGCGCTGCTCAAATTGCCGATGTTCGTGCCGCATGTCGCAGGTGCGTATTTATTTTTGTTGTTGTTCTCGGGCGGTTTTCCGTTTTACGGGCTTGTGGAAGCGAACGAGCGCCATCACTTTGTCGTCATATTGACGTATGTGTGGAAAGAAGTGCCGTTCGTCTTTTTGATGATGCTCGGCACATACGGGCAACTGAATCGCGGCTATCTCGATATGGCGAAGACGCTCCAACTCACACGGTTCGAGCAGTTCAAAGTCGCGGAGTGGCCGTTTTTACTGAAGCCGCTCTTGGACTCGTTTTGGATTTTAGTGGCGTTCATCTCGTTCGCTTACGAGGTACCGGCCCTGCTCGGGGTCACATTCCCGGAGCTGCTCGGGGTGCTCGCATACGAACGGCTGACGACAGGGTTGTTTTTAAACGCGAATGAATCCTACGCGGTCGCACTCGTTTGGACACTATTGATCTCAGTCGGGGCTTTTGTATCGTATCTCGTTACGGCCAAACGAAGACGCCGGATTGAAAAAGGGGTGAGGCGATGAGTCGGGTCCTGATCATCAGTTTCATCTTGTTCCCGTTTCTCGGCTTACTCTTCGGTTTGCCTTCTCCGATCCGATTGGATGAAGTGCTCATGAACACGGTGTTCTACGTCATCAGTTTGGCCGTCATCAATGTCTGGCTCGGTCTTGGGACAGCGTGGTGGCTGATTTTTACAGAGTCGAGGTGGCGGACACTCGTCGAATGGCTCGTCTTTATCCCGTTGTTCATTCCGGTCATGGCGAGTATGTTCGGTATGTACATCGTGCTCGCGAACGTCGGGCTCGTCGGGACTTATGCCGGTGTCTTGCTCGTCTTGCTCGTCTCGACGCTCCCGTACTCGATCCGGCTCGCCTACAATGCGATGTATGTGATCGGACGCCCGCTCCTTGAGCAGACGATGACACTGCCGCCGCTGCCTCGATTTAGCATGGTGCTGTTTCCTTTGTTGGCGGCGACGATGCGGACGATCGTCTTGTTCTCGACGGTCATCGTTCTCGGTCAGTTCGTGCTCGTGCAATTGATCGGTGCAGGGCTCATCCCGACCGTCACGACACAACTGTATCAATCGTATGCGGGAAATGACGTTTCATTGGCACTACAAAACACGTGGGTCCTCATCTTGTTGCCGGTCTTGTTGTATATCGGTCTCGGAGGATTGTTTCGCGTATCGGTACGAATTATGAAGGAGCGGTTAAGATGAGTTTAGTCGTTACGGGAATACAAAAAAACTTTAAACAACGCGACGTGTTGAACGGGGTCGACCTGATCGTTGACAAGAAAGAGATCCATGCGCTTGTCGGGGTGAGCGGGTCCGGGAAGTCGACGTTGCTACGGATTATCGCTGGACTTGAGACGGCAGACACGGGGACGGTGACGTGGGACGGAGAGCCGCTCCTCGGGACGCCTCCTCACAAGCGGCGCATCACGATGCTGTCACAATCACCGCTTCTGTTCCCGCATCTGTCGGTCGGGGAGAACGTGACGCTCGCGACTCAAAATCGGTCCCGGGAGCAGGCAGAGGCGTGGCTTGACCGCGTCCGCCTTCCGGGCCGATATGACGATGACATCCACGAACTTTCCGGAGGCGAGCAACAGCGTGTCAGTTTTGCCCGTGCCCTTGCGGCCGAGCCGCGGCTCATTTTATTAGATGAGCCGTTCACGAATCTCGATCCGGATTTGAAGTACGAGTTGCAGCGGCTGATCCGGGACCTCGTCCAACAACTCGAGTTGACGGCGTTGCTCGTGACCCACGATCGGGAAGAAGCGATGCTCGTCGCCGATCGGGTGACGTTGCTCGAGGACGGCTTAGTCCTAGCGACGGGGACGCCAGGCGAACTATACGAGACTGAGCCGGCGTTTGGAGACTTTATCGAGCTTTCGGGTTCGTCTTATCCGGCGACGATGATGGAAGTGACGGAAGAAGTAGGCGAACCTGTCGTACTCGTCCGACAGTTGAATCGCTTCGGCAATCAGCTAGGCGAGTATCGCCTCGCGACGGGTACGTACATCATTCTCCCCCGGGATGAAGCGTTTCAGGTCGGGGAGACCTACTATTTGCGGAAGAAAAAAGGAGTGGTTTGATGCTAGACACGTACGGAAGCCGTTGGGTTCGTCCCATCGTTGAACGAGGGGCCGATCGGCTTCTAAAATGGAATTTCACACCGAATGAAGTGACAATCCTTGGAGGCGTCATTGGGATCTCGGTCGGGTTCTTTATTTATAATGACATGCTTTGGACAGCGGTCGCCCTGCTTTGGTTGTCGGGTCTTCTCGATGTCATTGACGGGACGATGGCGCGCCGCTCTCGGAAGACGGGGTTTGGCACAGTGCTCGACCTCGTCTTCGATCGCATCGTCGAGATCTCGGTCGTCGTCGCGCTGGCGCTTCGTTACCCTGAGCACATGCCGGTCTTTCTCTTCTTGCTCGGATCCTTCGTCGTTGCGATGACGCTGTTTCTCGCCGTCGGAGCCAGCAGTTCAAAACGTTCTGAGAAATCATTTTATTATCAACCGGGCCTCCTTGAACGGACGGAGTGCTTCATCTTGTTCACGCTCATGATTTTGTTCCCGTCGTGGATCGGGGTCGTCGCGACGCTGTTCCTCATCCTCGAAGTGTTCACGATCAGCCAACGCCTGTTGGAAGCACGGCGGATTTTACGATGAAGCCGCGGCTCGTCCTAGTCGGGCTCGGTCACGGACAACTTGAAATTTTAGCGCGGATCGAACAGTTGCGAGAACGGTACGAGGTCGGTTATGTCGGACTTGACGAAACGATTTATACCGGGGCGTTCCCCCAAGTGATCGCAAATGAGATGGCTTCGGCAGTCGTCAACTTGCGGCCGGACGTCACACCGGTCGCGAGCAGACTCGTCTCGCTCGACCCGGTCAAGCGAATCATCGAGACCGATCAAGGTATGATCGCTTACGATCATCTCGTGCTCGCGACAGGTGCGAAGAGCCGAGGGATCGGAACGGGATTGAAACCGATGACGGACGTAGCGATCGAACACATTCAAGCGAGCCGTGCGGTCACGATCGTCGGAGGGGGCAAAGCTGGTGTCGAGCTCGCTTTCGCTTGCGTGAGGTCGAAGCAACACGTCACGCTCTATGCGAAGCAGATTTTGCCCGACTTGCCGAAACGGGTCGGTCGTCACATTGCCCGTCGTCTCGTTGCAAGCGGGGTGACGCTGATCGCGCTACAGTATGAGGGTGGGGACGCACCAGACGGTCTTGTCCTTGACGCGACTGGAGTCGTGCCGGTCGAGTGGTGGCACCGCTCAGGCCTTGCCGAGGAAGGGTCGTTTATTCCGACCGACGCTTATTTGCGTCACACGACGTATCAAGATATTTACATCACCGGGGACATGGCAATGGGCTTGAACGGAGGCGTCGATGCGGTCCGATCGGGCCGTCACGTCGCGTCAGCGCTCCTCGGTGACGAAAAGCCATACAAACAGCGGACATCACTCAATATTTTATTGACGACCCCGGGACACGCCTTACTCACGTTTGGGCGCTTGACGTGGCACGGCCGGTGTTCGTACTGGATCAAGCGCCAAATCGACAGGCGCTACATGCAGAAATTCACGCACTAAAAAAGACGACCGCGGTCGTCTTTTGATTAGGCGTTCAACGTGTCGAGGAACGACCGAATTTGCATTTCCGTCTTCGCATGCGCCGAATGAAGGTGTTCTTGTTTGACGCCTTCTTTATAGAAGAGCAGTGACGGGATGCCACGGACTTCCTGCGTGTCAGACAGTTCAGGCAGTTCGTCGCGATCGACGACGTACCAGTTGAATTGCGGGTAGTCTTTGACGAGTTCGTCGACGTACATGTCGAGGCGGCGGCAGTCCGGGCACCACGACGTCGTGAAGATGACCATTCCTTTATCTTGAATGGCAGTTTGGAATTGTTGTTCAGATTGTATTGGTTTCATGATTGATCACTCCTTTATCTCATTGTCTGTGTCTTCGGTGCGCCCGTCAACCGATTGACATTCTCGGACTTACAAGAGATTGTGCTACACTTAAAAAAACTGAACTGCAAGGGAATGGTGATGGTTATGGCGTTACGTCATGCACTACTCGGGTTGTTGACCCATCAGCCTGCGACCGGCTACGCCTTGAACGCGACGTTCAAAGCGCAAATGATTCACTTTTGGCACGCCCATCATACACAGATTTATCGGGAGCTGTTAAAGATGGAAGACGAGCACCTCGTTTCGTCAGAGCATGTGACCCAACATGATCTTCCCGATAAGAAGATCTATTCGATCACAGCGACGGGACGTCAAGAGTTGATTGACTGGCTCAGACAACCGACGTCGTTTCAGCCGAAGATGAAAGATGAGAACCTGCTGCGCGTCAGCCTGCTGCAACTGCTCCCGCTCGACGAGGCGATCCGTTACGTCGAGGAGACGAAAACGCATCATGAACAAGTCGCACATCAAATTCGTGCGTTCCAAGCAGCCCATCAATCGGAAGCGGACACGCTCGGGTACTTATTGACGAGTGAATATGCGATCCGCATGATGGAAAACTATGCCGATTGGGCCGATTGGGCGATCGAACAAATGAAACAGCGCGATAAACATACGACCTGACGTTCAGGTCGTATGTTTTGTATACGGATGAATCGGTAGACGAGCCAGTAGTTTATCGAGTGCACGCTCATTGATGTCGTCATGATACGCGTCAATCGTCTGCTGCAACTGCTCAACAGAAGAAGCGCCAGGCAAGACGACGGCACACGTCCGTTTCGCGGCAGCGAGCGCATACGCTTGAATCGGGTGTGGCAACGTCGACAGGAGGTTGCGTAACTCGGGTTCGCTCCACGACTCGAAGCCCTTAGCGCTCAAGCGCTCGGACCATGCATCGGTCAACAGCCCTTTAGCGAGCGGTCCTCGACCGACGAGCGGAACGTCTTGCCCGAGTGATTCGATGCGGCGGTCGAGCAGTGAGTACGGTGTCATCAAGACATCGAGCTCCCCGTGCTCAAGCCAGTAGCGGATCACGTTCGGGCGAATCGAGGAGAGCCCGATTTGGCGGATGACCCCGGCCTGTTTTTGTCGGCGCATGAAATCGATCGTCGCGTCAAGGTCGTCTTCCATCGTTCCACCATGTACGTAATATAAGTCTAAGTAATCCGTCTGTAGTCGTTCGAGAGAACCGTGAAGCGCCTGTTCTAAATAGGAAGGGGCTGGGTTCCAGCGCATTCCGTCCTCGGTCCATTCATTCCCGCCTTTGCTCGTCAAAAACAAGTCGTCCCGCCGACCGGCGAACGTCTCACCGACGAGCCGTTCGACGTCGTGACGGTCATAGACGTCAGCCGTGTCAAAATGACGGATCCCTGACGTGTAAGCCGCCTCGAGAATCCGTCGGCCCTCATCGTCACCTTGTTTTAAAATCGACATCGTTCCTAGTCCGAGTTCTGCCATCGATAATTCCTCCTTGTTCCGTCGATTGATTTGACTCATAATTACAGTATATAAGAAAACGTGAGGAGTACATAACCATGGAAGAGAAAACGATTGAACGGGAAGTCATCTATCAAGGGAAGATTTTCGATGTCGAGAAGCATGTCGTCGCGCTCCCGAACGGAGGAACGTCGGTCCGAGAGCTTGTGTATCATAATGGGGCCGTCGCGATATTGTTGATCGATGAGGACGACAAAATTGTTCTCGTCGAGCAATACCGGAAAGCGTTCGAATCGATGTCACTCGAGATTCCGGCCGGGAAACTTGAAATCGGAGAAGAGCCGCTCGCGAGTGCGAAGCGTGAACTCGAGGAAGAGACCGGTTATAAAGCCGAGTCGCTTGAAAAGATGTTCTCGTTTTACGGGGCACCTGGATTTTGTAGTGAGCGCGTTGACGTGTTCGTCGCCAAAGGTTTGACGGCGGGAGCGATGAACCTAGACGAGGACGAATTTTTACAAGTCGAACGTTATACGTTCGAAGAAGCGGGCGAACTTTTAGCGAGTGGCCGGATCACCGATGCCAAGACGATTATGGCGATTCAATGGTGGCAATTATCTAAATTGAAATAATTCTAATCTGTAGTAGGTTGTGATAGACTTACATAGTAATGATTTTAATTTGAAAAATCGACGGAACTTCGGTATGCTTTGAATAGTGAATTATGTAAAGAGGGGGCGCCTTATGGAAACGCGAATTGAACGGATCAAACAGCAATTGAGCGCCAAAGGATATAAATTGACACCGCAACGAGAATCAACGGTCCGTATCTTGCTTGAGAATGAGACAGACCATCTAAGTGCAGAGAACGTGTTCATGCTCGTCAAGAGCATCGCACCCGAAATCGGTCTCGCGACCGTGTACCGGACACTCGAACTGTTGACCGAGCTCGGCGTCGTCGACAAAGTCAACTTCGGTGACGGTGTCGCCCGGTTCGACCTCAGACCAGAAGGGGCGAACCATTCGCACCATCACCTCGTCTGTGTCGAGTGCGGATCAGTCGAAGAGATCATGGAAGACCTGCTCGTC
This sequence comes from Exiguobacterium sp. SH31, assembly GCF_001816105.1. Taxonomy (NCBI): domain Bacteria; kingdom Bacillati; phylum Bacillota; class Bacilli; order Caryophanales; genus Exiguobacterium; species Exiguobacterium sp. SH31. The sequence continues at coordinate 36,112 of NZ_LYTG01000012.1, read as the reverse complement.
GACGTCGAGAAGAAAGTCGAGAGCAAGTATGAATTTTTAATCAAAGACCATCGTTTGACGTTCCATGGCATCTGTAAAGTGTGCCAAGCGAAAGGCGTCACGCTCGAAGGGCATAAAGCCGTCATTAACGGTTGACGAAACAAGGGAGGACAAGCCGAGCGGCTTGTCCTCCCTTATGTTCATCGTGCCGTCAAATCGTCAGTTCGATTTTGTTTCGTTCTGGATCGTGGACGACGCTCTCATAATAGCCGTCCCCGGTCAGACGCGGTCCATCGACGAGTTCATAGCCATCAGCCTGCAAGCGCGCCGTCAATTCGTCGACGGCCTCGGCGCTGCCTAATGCGAAGGCGACATGCGCCCAGCCGAGTGTCGGCATCGCTTCGCCTTGGATGTCCGACCGCGACATCAGCTCGAGGCGGCACGCTGATTCCGGAAACGTTAAAAAATACGATGCGAACTGTTTGTGCCGGTTCGTATATTTGTCGTTGGCGCTAGCACCAAAGTATGTCTCGTAAAAGCGACGCATCCGTTCGAGGTCATGGACCCATACGGCAACGTGTTCGATGTTCATCGTCATCACTCCTTTTCAACTACGTTCATCTTACCAGTGATACAGCGGGATTGTCAGTCGATTTCCTGGAGAAAACGGGCGTGAAATCGATGACAAAAAACTGTCAAAAAAACTTACAAAAAAATGAGGTCAGACGTCTTCACAACGGTTTACATAAGTGATATGATGTAAGCGTATTCAGGTGTAGCGAGGAAGGAGGGGGATGTCATGCGTTCGCAAGTCGAGTCGTTTTTACAATATATGACGGTTGAAAAAAGAATGTCCACCAACACGAGACAAGCCTATGCGAGCGATTTGACCCAGTACTTATCGACACTAACCCAACTTGGGGTGACCGAGTGGAATGAAGTCACGCGCTCACATATCGTCAAGCATTTAGAGGAACTGTCGCAAGCGGGTCGGGCCGCCTCGTCACTGCGACGAGCCGTCAGTTCGATTCGTACGTTTCATCATCATCTGAAGATGAGCGGCGGCGCCTCGACCGATCCGGCACTTTACTTAGAGACGCCGAAAGCGGAGCGGCATCTGCCGGACACGTGGTCGCAAGACGAAGTCGAGCGCTTGCTCGATAGCGTCCCGACGAACGATCCGCTCGCACTTCGGGATCGTGCCATGCTCGAACTGCTCTACGGGACAGGCATGCGCGTCAGCGAACTTCTCGGTCTTGATTTGGATGATTTACAGTTTGAACTGGGGTATTTACAGTGTGAAGGCAAAGGCGAGAGCGCCCGAATCATTCCGGTGTCGTCGGTCGCCCAAAATTTTGTCGAACGCTATATCCAGCAAGCGCGAAACGGCCTCGGTGGTCGGGAGACCGAAGCGTTGTTCTTGAACGGACGTGGCGGTCGGCTTAGCCGCCAAGGGTTTTGGAAAATCATCAAGCGACGGGCGAAAGACGCCGGCATCCCAAAAGAGATCACACCGCACGTGCTGCGTCACTCGTTCGCGACGCACTTGCTCGAGAATGGTGCCGATCTGCGCGCCATCCAGCAAATGCTCGGCCATGCCGATCTCTCCACCACTCAAATCTACACACATGTCAACAAGGCGCGGCTCCACGATGTGTACCGTAAGCATCACCCGCGGGCTTAGACGCTTAAAGGAGGAACTTTTGTGAAGAAATTTAAACGTATATTCTTAGTCGTCATGGACTCAGTCGGGATCGGGGAAGCCCCAGATGCCGACCAGTTCGGAGACGTCGGTTCAGACACGTTAGGTCACATCGCTCGTGAGCATGGCGGCTTGAACATGCCGAACATGGGCAAGCTCGGGTTAGCGAACATTAAACCGATCGAAGGCATCGAACCGTCAAGCGCGCCGAGCGCGTTCGGGCGGATGGAAGAAATTTCGGCCGGGAAAGATACGATGACTGGTCATTGGGAGATCATGGGTCTCCACATCGATACGCCGTTCCGTGTGTTCGAGGAATTCCCGGACGATTTAATCAACCGGCTCAAAGAGTTCAGTGGACGCGACATCATCGGCAACAAGCCGGCGTCAGGAACAGAAATTTTAGACGAGCTCGGTGAAGAGCATGTCACGACAGGCGCGTTGATCGTCTATACGTCGGCCGACTCGGTGCTACAAATCGCGGCCCACGAAGAAGTCGTCCCGCTCGAAGAACTGTACCGCATCTGTGAATATGCGCGCGACATCACGCGTGAAGATCCGTACATGCTCGGACGGATCATTGCCCGGCCGTTCCTCGGAACGCCTGGGGCTTGGGTCCGGACGTCAAACCGTCACGACTATGCGCTCAAACCGTTCGGCAAGACGGTCATGAACACGCTCGAAACAGCTGGCAAAGACGTGATTGCTCTCGGGAAGATCAGTGATATCTATGACGGAGAAGGCGTGACGAAAGCGGTCCGTACGAAGTCAAACATGGACGGGATGGACAAACTCGTCGCTTCGCTTGATGAGGAGTTCGAAGGGCTCTGCTTCTTGAACCTCGTCGACTTTGACGCATTGTTCGGCCATCGCCGGGATCCGGAAGGATATGCGGTCGCGCTCGAAGAGTATGACGCCCGTCTTCCTGAAGTGTTTGCTCGCTTGCGTGAAGATGACTTGCTGATCATCACGGCCGACCACGGTAACGATCCGACGGCACCAGGGACGGACCATACGCGGGAATATGTCCCGCTCATCGTTCATCACCACGGTTCGACTGCGGTCGACCTCGGCGTTCGCGCTACGTTCGCCGATATCGGCGCCACGGTGGCGGATAACTTTGATGTTGACGCACCAGCAATCGGAAACAGTTTCTTAAACGAAATTTGAGGAGGCACTACACATGGTAAATTGGAACGAAACAAAAGCATTTTTACAGGAACGCATGAACGGAACACCAGAAATCGGACTCATTCTCGGATCAGGTCTTGGCGTGCTCGCCGACGAGATTGAAAATCCGGTCGCGATTCCTTACGAAGATATTCCGCACTTCCCGGTCTCGACAGTCGAAGGTCATGCCGGACAGCTCGTCTTTGGTGACCTTGAAGGGAAACGTGTCGTTGCGATGCAAGGACGGTTCCATTTCTATGAAGGATATTCGATGGAACAAGTCACGTTCCCAGTCCGTGTCCTCAAATTGATCGGTGTCGAGACGCTCATCGTCACGAACGCCGCTGGTGCTTGCAACGAGGCGTTCAACCCGGGTGACTTGATGGTCATCACAGATCATATCAATTTCTTCGGCACGAGCCCGCTCATCGGCAAGAACGCGAGCGACTTCGGGACACGCTTCCCGGATATGTCAGAGGCGTACGACAAACAACTCGTCGCGTTGACAGAGCGGGTCGCGTCAGACCTCGGTCTCAAGATTCAAAAAGGCGTCTACTTCGGTAACACCGGTCCGACATATGAGACACCGGCCGAAGTCAAGATGGCCCGTCTGCTCGGCGGCGACGTCGTCGGCATGTCGACCGTACCGGAAGTCATCGTGGCTCGTCACTCAGACATGCGTGTCCTCGGAATTTCGTGCGTCTCGAACATGGCCGCAGGTATCCTTGACCAACCGCTCAACCATGAAGAAGTCATCGAGACGACAGAGCGCGTCCGTCAAGACTTCCTTTCACTCGTACGTGGCACGATTAAAAGCATGTAACTAAAACAATTCTAGGAGGACGAAACTTATGCGTATGGTCGACTTGATTTTGAAAAAACGTAACGGTGGAGAATTAAACGAACAGGAGATCCGTTACGTCGTGGAAGGCTTCACGAATGAGACGATTCCAGACTATCAAATGTCTGCTTTGTCGATGGCGATTTATTTCAATGGCATGACCGAGAAAGAGACGGCAGCGTTGACGATGGAAATGGTCAAGTCAGGTGACGTCATCGACCTTTCTAAAATTGAAGGGAAAAAAGTCGATAAGCACTCAACGGGTGGCGTAGGTGACAAGATCAGTTTGATCGTCGCCCCACTCGTCGCCTCGATCGGTATCCCGGTCGCTAAAATGAGCGGGCGCGGGCTCGGTCATACAGGTGGGACGATCGACAAGCTCGAATCATTCCCAGGGTTCAACGTCGAGTTGACAGAAGCTCAGTTCACGAAGCAAGTGAACGACATCAAGATGTCGATCATCGGGCAGACGGGCAACTTGACGCCGGCCGACAAACGTCTTTACGCGCTCCGCGACGTGACGGCGACGGTCGAGTCGATCCCGCTCATCGCGAGCTCGATCATGTCGAAGAAGATCGCGGCCGGTGCCGACAGCATCGTCCTTGACGTCAAGACAGGGTCTGGTGCGTTCATGAAGTCGTTCGACGACGCGAAAGCACTCGCTGAAGAGATGGTCGCCATCGGGAAGAACGTCGGTCGCAAGACGATCGCCGTCATCACCGATATGGACCAACCGCTCGGCTTTGAGATCGGGAACGCGAACGAAGTGAAAGAGGCGATTGAAGTATTGTCTGGGAAAGACGTCAAAGACTTGAAAACGATCGCACTCACGATTGCCGGTCATATGGCCGTCCTCGGTGAATTTTATAAGACGTTTGACGAAGCATACGCCGACCTTGAACGCCGGATGGCCGACGGTCACGCGCTTGAAGTATTCCGTCAGTTCGTCGCGGCACAAGGTGGGGACGCCTCACTCGTCGATGATGTGACTAAATTCCCGCAAGCGCAATTTGAGACGACGTTCGTCGCGAAGACAGCCGGTTACGTCGAATCGATCATCGCGGACGAGGTCGGTGTCGCAGCGATGCTCCTCGGAGCGGGACGGGCAACGAAGGACGACTTGATCGACTTCGCGGCCGGTATCACGCTCGAGAAGAAAGTCGGCGACAAAGTCGAGGCGGGTGACGTCATCGCGGTCCTTCGTTCAAACATCGAAGACATGTCTTCGGCACTTGAACGCATGGATCATGCTTACACGATTGGCGCCACTCAACCAGAGGCACGTCCGCTCGTCCACGCGGTCATCCAGTAAGTCAGAACGTCTGTTTCCACAAAACAGTGGAGGCAGACGTCTTTTTTTGATAAGATGGGTAATGTGAGTGATTATTGACTATATGAACATAAAGGGGTATTTCCATATGAAAAAAGGATCAATGAAATTAGAGAACGGTGAAATGATTGAATTTGATTTATTCCATGACGCAGCACCGATCACGGTCGACAACTTCGAAGAGCTCGCGAACCGCGGCTTCTACGACGGATTGACGTTCCACCGTGTCATCCCAGGCTTCGTCAGTCAAGGCGGATGCCCGGACGGAACAGGTATGGGCGGTTCAGGTAAAACGATCCCTTGTGAGACGTCGACTTCGTTCCCGTACAAACATGAAGCCGGCTCGCTTTCGATGGCACACGCTGGGCGCAACACGGGCTCATCACAGTTCTTTATCGTCCATGCGCCACAACCGCACCTTGATGGGGTTCATACTGTGTTCGGTAAAGTGACGTCAGGCCTTGAACACGCGGTCAAACTTCGCCAAGGCACGAAGATGGCTGAAGTCAAAGTTTGGGATGAGAATTGATTTCTGCCTAAACGTTATGGCACAATGAGCCATGTCTCTCACGTGTTCACTTCGTGAAACATGTCTGACTAAAGGTGGTGAGACCAGCCATGCTGGTGAAGTATAAACAATCGCACGAGAAGACGGCGATGGGGCTGCTCGCATTTTCATGTAGCGACAAGTCTCCGCTCGCCCTTCTCGAACTCGTACGGTCTTACGAGGAAGATGCTTCGAAGTTCCTCTACTTGTGGAAAGTCGAAGAAGACTTCGTCGGAATCATCGGGATGGAACAGCTTGAGACGACGATGTGCATCCATCATATCGCCTTGTCGCCTTCGTTCCGTGGCGAAAAACGTTCATATGAACTGCTCGATGAGACGCGGAACTTGTTACCGCTCGATTTGACGCTTGTCGGTCACGGGAAGACGAGTGACTTGCTCGATAAATGGAATCAAGTCTCGATATAAAAAGCTAGGCTCAGCGCCTAGCTTTTTGTCGTTGTTCTAGCGCGAGCAGACGCTCTTCAACGACGGGCGTCCGGTCACGGTGGATATGTTTATGGACGAGCTCGTCGAAAGTCAGGGAGGTCGGTTCGAACGTGGGTTTCAACCGGTCGATTTGTCGGCGTGTCGGCTCGTCTAGCGGGAGTGTGTCCGAGAGCGGCCAACGTTCCAAGTCGCGTGTGAACGCCTCCATGTCGATGCCGAGCGGTTCAAGAGCGCTTTTGGCCAAAGGAAGCTTTTGCTTCAATGCAGCGACGCTCTTGACGGCCCCGGCCGTATTGCCCCGGCGGAAGTGGTAGTGGGCGACGGCGTACTGGATCAAGACGGCATAGCCGAGATGTTCACGGTTCCCATCCTGCCACGCCTCTTCGAGCACCTCGTGGCACTCGAAATAATCGGCATGACATTCAAACAGCAATGTATACTGATAAAAAGGGGTAAGCATCAATTTTCTCCTTTCGTGGTCACTGTACTACAAAACATGTTATACTAAAGCGCAAAAATGTTAAATGGCAGGTGTCTCTATGGAAGCGTATAACGTCAAAATCGATACGTTCGAAGGCCCGCTCGACTTGTTGCTCCACTTGATCGGCAAGATGGAGCTCGATATCGCCGACATCTCTGTTTCCGAAGTCACGGACCAGTATGTCGCCTTTATCCGGACGATGCAAAAGTTTGAGCTCGATGTGGCCAGTGAATATTTGGTCATGGCGGCGACGTTGCTCCAATTAAAGAGCAAACAACTGTTGCCACCGGTCCCGATCGAGGACGATGAGATTCCGGATTTCGGCGAAGAGCCGACTCGGGAAGGGTTGATTCGACAGTTGATTGAATACAAAGCTTATAAAGAAGCGGTCGTCTTCATGCGCGAGCAAGAAGAGCAACGGCTCGAACTATATAGCCGTCCCGGCGAAGATTTGACACGGTACATGTCTGAACTGGTCCAACCTTACGATGGACCGCTCAACTTTTCAGATTTGTTGCACGCCTATTCAAAGATGGTCGAGCGGAAGCGTTGGAAAGAACGGCGTAAAAAGACGATCAAGCGGGAAGAGCGGACGCTCGAACAGCAGATGACCCGTTTGCATGAACATGTGTCGGCGAACCGGAACACGTCGTTCTTTGCATTCTTCGAAGAACGGCCGGACGTGTCCGACCTCGTCGTCACGTTCATGGCGCTGCTTGAGTTGATTAAGTTACGAGTCGTCACGACAAAGCAAGTCGACCGAGATATTCACATTTCGTTTGTCGAAGCGTCAAAGGAAAGGGATGAAGCCGTTGTTGTCTTATGAAACGATCATTGAAAGCCTATTGTTTGTCGTCGGAGAAGAGGGCATGGAAGTCCGGGCGCTAGCAGATACGCTCGATATTTCTGAGGCCGCTGCCCGCGAACAATTGAATAAGCTAGGAGCGTCGTTCACGGATTCGGGGCGTCCGTTTCAATTGATCGAATCGGGCGGCGTGTACAAGCTTGTGACGATCCCGGACGTGTCCGAGTACATTCAACGGTATGTCGGGACGATGGCCGAACAGGCGCTGTCTCGTGCGGCCATGGAGACGCTCGTCATCATCGCCTACAAGCAGCCGGTCACACGGGCCGATATCGAGGAAGTCCGCGGTGTCAAAGTCGAACGCGTCATTCATACGTTGTTGTCAAAAGGGCTGATTGAATCAGCCGGCCGGGCGAAGACGATCGGGCGCGCGAAACTGTACCGGACGACCGAGCATTTCCTTGACCATTTCGGATTCAATTCACTCGAGGAGTTGCCACCATTAACGTTTGTTGACGAGTTGGCAGACGAAGGCGATCTGTTCTTCGGCCAGCCAACTTCGATTACGGAAGATAGATTGGAGAATGATTAAATGGAACGTTTACAAAAAGTGATTGCCCAAGCGGGTATCGCCTCACGACGCAAAGCCGAAGAAATGATTTTAGACGGACGGGTTCGCATTAACGGCAAAGTCGTTCGTGAACTCGGGACGAAAGTCGGACCGAAGTCGGAGATTGAAGTCGACGGCGTCAAAATCGAACAGGAAGAACACGTCTACTACGTGCTCTACAAACCGAGCGGCTACGTGTCGACGGTCGACGATGATAAAGGACGCAAAGTCGTTACCGATCTCGTCCCACCAGGGTCACGTGTCTTCCCGGTCGGTCGTCTCGATTACAATACGACGGGACTCATCATCTTGACGAACGACGGAGAATTCTCGAACATGATGACTCATCCGAAGTTCAAAATCCCGAAACGTTACGTCGCGAAAGTGAAAAACATCCCTTCGTATATCGCCATCAAGCAGCTCGAGTCAGGCTTAGAGCTCGATGACGGTTATAAGACGGGCAGCGCGAAAGTCAGAATGAAGACAGTCGACCATAAGAAGAACTCGGCGATTCTCGAAATCGTCATTTCGGAAGGGCACAACCGTCAGATTCGACGCATGCTCGAAGCAGTCGGTTCGGAAGTCATCAAACTGAAACGCGAACAGTTCGGTTTCTTGACGCTCGACGGACTCACGACAGGCGACTGGCGCGAGTTGTCACGCAAGGAAGTGAGCAAGCTCCGTGAGCTCGCGAACCCGGTCGTGCCAAATGAACCACGAGGCAAGAAAAAGAAAAAATAACAAGTTAAAAATCGTCCTTACACAGGATGATTTTTTCTTTTGTGGAGATTCTGTGACAAAAAGATGAAAAAAGTCTGTTAATGTGCGTTATCGTTGTTTTTTCAGTACAATAGCAACTGAAGGATGGTGTGAAATCATGACGAAAGAGACGAAACAAGGCGATCGGATGAATCAAGCGATGGCCCATAAGAAAAAGCGGTCATTTTGGCGACTCATGATTATGACGATGGTGCTGTTTGCCGGTGCGGTCGTCATCATGCAATTGATCGAGCAGGCCGGGAACGATGGCCGGGTCGAGGCCGGAGACGACGCGCCGAACTTTAAACTTGTCAGTCTTGACGGTGCGACGATGGTCGAGCGCGAAACGTATGATGGGAAAGGGATGCTGTTAAATTTCTGGGGTACGTTCTGTGAACCGTGCGAGAAAGAGATGCCGGTCGTACAAGACAACTATGCCACGCTTCAAAATATGGGCGTGGATTTTTGGGCCGTGAACGTCGGTGAGACGCCGCTGCGGGTCGACAACTTTATCAATGACCTCGGCGTCGAACTCGACTATCCGATCTTGATGGATACACGTAGCGAAGTCGAGAAGGCGTACGGCATTTATAACTTACCGGTGACGTTCGTCATCGATGCCGACGGAAAAGTCATTGAAAAGTATGAAGGCGAACTCACGAAAGAGAAACTGTTAGAGTTAGCCGAGAAGTCATTGTAAGCGAACGGGGGGCGCACACATGCTAGATATGAAATACGACGGCGCCGATTTACGGTCGAAGCGTCGTCCGAGATCTTGGATTGACCGTGTCTGGAGTTTCTTTGCATCGGTCAAAGTCGGTCTTTGGTTGATTGGACTCATTATCGTCGGCTCTGCGGTCGGGACGACATTTCCGCAAGAGATGTATATTCCGCAACAATTGCCGGCAAGTCAATACTATACCGAAGAATATGGCACGCCAGGAACGATTTATTACACGTTAGGATTCCATAACTTATATACGTCGTGGTGGTACATCACGTTGATCGTGATGCTGACGTTGTCACTGATCGTCGTCTCGATCGATCGATTCTTTCCGTTGTATAAAGCGTTGAAATATCAACCGGTCCGACGCACCGACCGCTTCATGCGCGGGCAACGCCTGATCGGTGAAGGTAAAGGGACGGACGAACAGATCGACGCGCTCGGTGAGGCGTTGAAGTCTAAGCGTTATCATGTAAAACGCGACGGCGATGCGCTACTCGCCGAGAAGTATCGGTTTGGTCGTTGGGGCCCATACATCAACCACATCGGGCTTGTCATCTTCTTTATGGGGGCGATGCTCCGTGTCTTCCCGGCATTTCACACCGATACGCTCGAATGGGTGAGAGAAGGGGACACGGTCGCGCTCGAGGCGACCGATGACACGTATTACATTCGTAACGATCAGTTCATCCTCGAGATGTATGATCCAGAAAATAATGCGGAGGACGCCAAGTTCGCCGAAGCGATTGAAAAAGCCGGTGCTGTCCCGAAAAACTATGAGACGGAACTGACACTGTTCAAGAAGACCGGAACGAACGAGGACGGATCGCCGCAACTCGAGGAAGTCGAAACCGGTTCGACGAAAGTGAACCATCCGTTCAAATTTGATAAGTACGAAGTGTATCAGGAACAGTATTCAAGCCGACCGGAGTTTTTGTCGATGTCGTTTAACGTCGGTGACAAACAGACAGGTGACATATACGGACCGTTCACGGTTGACTTGACGGACCCTGAGACGACATACGATCTCGGCGAGGTGACGGTGACGCTCAACGACTTGTATCCGGACTTTGAAGTTCGAAACGGACAGCCGGATACGAAATCACCACGGGCGTTGAACCCTGCTTTCTTCTTAGCGGTCGAGAACCCGGATGGGACGACCGAATCGAACTTGATCGGGATTCGATTGAACGTTGCCGATGAAGACAATCGTTACGCGATCCAGTTCGCAGGAACGGAAATGGCGAGTACGAGCGGACTTCGGGTCAAGAGCGACTCGACGTATCCGATTTTAATTGTCGGTGGGACGATCTTCATGATCGGGATCATTATGGGGATGTATTGGCCGCACCGCCGGGTCTGGATCCGACGTCATAACGAGACGGACGTGCTCGTGGCTGGATTCACGAACAAGAACCCGTCGTCGCTTCACCGCGAGATCACACCGCTCCTAGAAAAAAATGGGCTGCCGATTTGGGAAGACCAGGCTCGGTTCGAAAAAAAGGCAGACATCGACTCAACTAAAGAAAGAGGGGAATCATAATGGAGTGGATTCAGTGGAGCAGCCGCCTGCTCTTGATCGCGTTCATTCTTTACGCCGTGGCGACCGTGTTGTTCACAATCGCGGTCAGCGGCATGCGCAAAGACCGAAACGTCAACCGGATCGCTTACGGTAAGTATGCGTTCACGCTAGCCGTCATCGGCTTTGTCGCCCAAATGGGATATTTTATCATGCGTTGGATCGGGGTCGGCTACGCGCCGGTCTCTAACCTTTACGAGTATACGACATTCTTCGGAATGATGATGGTGCTCGGTTTTCTCGTCGTCTACGGGATATATAAAAACGATGTGCTCGGCTTGTTCGCCATGCCGGTGGCGCTTCTTGTCATCGCGTTCGCATCGATGTTCTCAAGCGAAGTGGCACCGCTCATTCCGGCATTGAACAGTGTCTGGTTGAAAATTCACGTCACGACGGCCGCGCTCGGTCAAGGGATTCTCGCCATCAGTTTCGCCTCGGGCTTGATCTTCTTGCTCAACGAGACGTCGATGCGCGAACAATCGAAATCGCGCACATGGCTAGAAGTGACGATGTTCGTCCTCATGTGCACGCTCGGCTTCATCCTCGTATCGATGCTGTTTAAAGCAATCGGTGCCGGCGGTGTCGTCGAATTTACGAATGACCGCGGTACGCAAGAGTCGTACGAATACTTCATGCCGATCTTGTTCGTACCGGAAGGCGCACAACTGTTATCAGGTGCGAGTGGACTATCGCTCGAATTGCCGACGTTCATCAATACGTTGAAGTTGAACACGTTGCTCTGGTCGGTTATCGCTGGCGCCGTCATTTACCTCGTGCTCCGGTTCGTCGTCTTACGCAAACGTATTGCGGAAGCGTTGCAACCGCTCGCGAAGAAAGTCGATCTTGACCTCGCGGACGAGATCAGCTACCGTTCGATCGCGATCGGGTTGCCGGTCTTCATCCTCGGGGGGCTCATCTTCGCCATGATTTGGGCGCAGATTGCCTGGAACCGTTTCTGGGGCTGGGACCCGAAAGAAGTATGGGCGCTCATCACGATGCTCATCTATATTTATTACTTGCATATGCGCATCCAGCGGGGCTGGACGGGGACGAAAGCAGCATGGCTCTGTGTCGGCGGATTCGCCGTCATCATGTTCAACTTAGTGTTCGTCAACCTCGTCATCGCCGGATTACATTCATACGCTTGATGAAAAAGAAGTCACTTCGGTGGCTTCTTTTTCGTAAGGGCATACAACTCACCGTTGTTAAGCGAAATAATAGAGTGGTATAGTTATGAAAGAGAGCGAAATGTTCACAATTGTGCAACATTCGCTACATCTTGTAATGGTTCTCTGGGAGGTTTAGTTGATGGCTGATAAAACAAAAATTCTAGTAGTCGACGACGAAGAAAGAATTCGCCGACTGTTAAAAATGTATCTAGAACGGGAGCAATACGTGATCGAAGAAGCGACGAACGGTGAAGAAGCGCTTCAACTCGCACTTGAAGGCGACTTTGACGTCATCTTGCTCGACTTGATGATGCCGAAGATGGACGGGGTCGAGGTGTGTACCGAACTCCGTAAAACGAAAGCGACACCTGTCATCATGCTGACGGCGAAAGGTGAGGAAATCGACCGAGTTCAAGGGTTCGAGGTCGGCGCGGACGACTACATCGTCAAACCGTTCAGTCCTCGTGAAGTCGTCTTGCGCGTCAAAGCGCTACTCCGTCGCTCAGGTTCGACAAAGTTTTTGCAAACGGCCGAAAAGTCGAAAGATTTGATCGTGTTCCCGCATTTGACGATCGACAATGACGCACACCGTGTCACGGTCGACGGAGAAGAAATCGCCCTCACGCCGAAAGAGTATGAGTTATTATTCTTCCTGGCCAAACAAGTCGATAAAGTGTTCTCGCGGGAGCAACTGTTAAAAGAAGTATGGAACTACGAATTTTTCGGAGACCTTCGAACGGTCGACACGCACGTGAAACGGCTTCGTGAGAAATTGAACCGTGTCTCTCCATCCGCGGCCCAAATGATCACGACGGTATGGGGTGTCGGATACAAGTTTGAAGTCGTCAGTGAGTGATGATCCGCCGCAATAGTATTGTCACGAAGCTGTGGCTGACGATCCTCGTGTTGGTCAGCCTGATTTTGTTCATCGTATCCGTCCTGATGCTCGAGTTCTTCAACTCGTTCCATATTGATCAGGAACGTGGGCATTTAGCGAAACTCGGTGGGCAAGTCCAGTCAGTCTTGCTAGAGGAAGGCGATTCGTCACGGACGGTCGATCAAATCATCGAAGTATACGGAGCGAACTATATTTTAGAGAACGGGTCGGTCCGTTCGAACTTCGGCACGGAAGTCGATGGCTTGATGACCGAACTCGGACGTCAGTCATGGGGTCCTTATCAAGCTGTAGGGGAGACGGCGATCGGGAACTTCTCGTCGTTCGATGACCAGGCTGCCTTGGCGTATCGGACGACGTTCTCTCTTGAGACGGGTGAGTATACGCTCTATTTGATTGAGCCGCTCAACGCGATCTCAAGCGCGAATGAAGGGGCGCGGACGATCATCTTTTGGACGGTCGCCTCGGCGATCATCGTCACGACCGTGTTTGCTTTCTTCTTATCGACCCGGATCACGGCCCCGCTGCGTGAGATGAGGGACGCCGTCAATAAGACGGGTGAAGGACAGTTCGATCTGCGGCTCGTCCAGAAGACGAACGACGAAATCGGTGAACTTGCCGGCTCATTCAATGCGATGAGCAGCCAGCTGTCGACATACGTGAACGCGCTCGACCGCGAACGGCTGCAGCTCGCTTCGATTCTGCGTTCGATGGCAGACGGTGTCATCACGCTCGACCGCCATGCGAACGTGATCGTGACGAACCCGCAGGCACAGCCGTTATTGCACGACGATCAACCGCACGAAGTCGTGCTCGCGCTCTACGAAGACGTCGTCGGCGGTGCGCCTGAGAAGACGATTGAAGTGAAGCAAGACGATCACTACTACACGTTGACGGTCACACCGCTCCTCGGGGAGGAAGATTTCGAGGGAGCGGTCGTCGTCATCCGTGATACGACCGAAAGTCACCGTCTCGATAAGATGCGGACCGACTTCGTCGCCAACATCAGCCACGAGCTGCGAACACCGCTCGTGACGCTCCAAGGCTATTCCGAGGCGATCATCGACGGCATGACCGAAAGTGACGAGGCGACGAAAGAATTCGCTTCGATCATTTACGACGAGTCGTTACGGCTTGCCCGGCTCGTCAACGATTTACTCGATTTGGCGAGAATCGAATCAGGGAAAGAGACGATGCAGTTCGCGGCGTTCGATTTCGGCGAATTTTTACCGCGGGTGATGCGCAAGTTTAACCAGATGGCGAACGAGAAAGGGATCACGTTGTCGACCGTGGCTCCGAAGCGGATGATTGAAGCAGATGGGGACCGGTTAGAACAAGTGTTCACGAACTTGATCGGCAACGCCATCGCCCACACCGAGAGCGGAGCGATTCGGCTCGAGGCGACCGAAGAAGCGGACGGCTTCTTGATCTGTTTGACCGATACCGGCAGCGGGATCCCGAAAGAGGACTTGCCGTTTGTATTCGAGCGGTTCTATAAAGCTGACAAGGCCCGGACGAGCGGCGGGAAGACCGGAACAGGCATCGGACTCGCCATCGTCAAGAACGTCATCGACGCCCATCATGGCACGGTCGACGTCACGAGCGTGTACGGCGAAGGGACGACGTTCACGATTCGGCTCCCTTACGACCAACCGCAATCATAACGACAATGGTGACTCCTATGGGTCACCATTTGTGGCATAGAGGAGGAAATGACATGAAGCGATATACACGTGGAGGCGACAAGGGTGAAACGTCATTGATCGGCGGACGCGTCTTGAAAGTACATCCGCAAATCGAGGCGATGGGATTGTTAGATGAATTGAACAGTCACATCGGTCTCGCGCTCGCGCACCAGACGGACGCGACGTTACGGCATCAACTGACGAAAATCCAACACGATCTGTTCGACCTCGGTTCAGAACTGATGTACAAACAAGACCCACCGCAGCAAGTCGACTTAGCGATCGTCACCGAGCTCGAGACGTGGATCGATGAACTAGAAACGAAGTGTCCGGAACTCGTCCGCTTCATTTTGCCGGGGGGCAGCGTGGCCTCGGCGAGTCTGCACGTCGCCCGGACGGTCTGTCGCCGCGTCGAACGCGAGCTCGTCAACATCGATGCGGCCGTTCGTCAATTGTCTTACTATAACCGCTTAAGCGATTACTTGTTCACGGCCGCCCGTTATGCCAACGTGGTGGCGGGCGTACCCGATCAAGAGTATGCGCGCGGTGCGTCCGTGTTCCAACCGAAAACGAAAAAGGAGTAGATGATTCATGAAAGGGATCGAACAATTCCGTAACCAGCTCCACTACTCGGTCTATCCGACCGATAAATTTAAAACGACGACGTGTCTCGTCTCGTTCGCGGCGCCGTTGTCTGCAGAGACGATTGCCGACCGGGCGCTACTGCCGTACGTCATGGAAAAAGCGACGGCGGCGTATCCGTCGATTGAACTGTTTCATACACCGCTCGAGCAATTATATGATGCCAGCCTATTCGCCGGTGCGTCAAAAGTCGGGAAAGAGCATGTCATCCAGTTTCAACTAGAAGTTGTGAACGATCGGCTCGTCGGGGAACCGGTCCTGTCTCAAGCGATCAAGCTACTAGAAGAAGTGTTGCTCCGCCCGAACGTTTACGACGGCGCGTTCCAACCGCTTATCGTCGAACAAGAATCCCGTCTGCAGCGTCAACGCATCGAGTCGGTATACGATGATAAAATGCGCTTCGCCCAGCAGCGATTGCAAGAACTGCTCGGCGGAGAACTCGCGATCCCGTCGCTCGGGACACTCGAACAACTTGACCAGGTGACGCCGCGATCGCTCTATGAAGCGTACACATCCATGATCAAACACGACCGCATCGACGTCTACGTCGTCGGGGACGTCACGCGCGACCAAGTGACCGAGGCGTTTTTGCCACTCGAGACGCTCGGCTCACCGCTCGTCCGAGAGTATCCTGAACCGGTCGACCGAGAGTTTCAACGACTTGAGGAACAGCAGGACGTGAAGCAGAGTAAACTTCACCTCGCCTATGAGGCCAACGTTGACCCGCGCAGCGAGGACGCGATCAAGATGCAAGTCGTCAACGGCTTGTTCGGTGGGTTCCCACACTCGAAACTGTTCATGAACGTCCGTGAAAAGGAGAGCTTGGCGTACTATGCGGCGTCGCAATACAGTTCGCTCAGCCGGATGTTGTTCGTCTACGCCGGGATCGATGCCTTGAACCAAGTAAAAACAGAACAAATCATTGCCGACCAACTTGCCGACCTGCAAGCAGGAGAGTTCGATGACATGACGCTTGAGCAGACGAAAGAGATGTTGTTCCATCAACGGCGCCAACTCGGTGACAGTCCGCGTCAACTGATCGCCTGGATGAGTGGCTCGGACATCCGTCCGTTCTCACTCGAAGAAGAGATGGCCATCCTTGCCCGGACCACGCGAGAAGACGTGGCCGCGCTCTCGAGTCAAATCAAACTGAAGGCGATTTATTGTTTAAAGGGGGGGACAGCATGAAACTAGATTTTCCAAACGTCGGTGAGACAATTCATCACGTCGTTCTCGATAACGGGTTGACGGTCTACTTGCTGAAGAAAGCTGGATATGAAAAGACGTACGCCACATTCACGACAAAATACGGTTCGATCGACCGCCGCTTCAAAACGGACGACTGGATCGAAGTACCCGACGGCATTGCCCATTTCCTTGAACATAAAATGTTCGAAAAAGAGGACGGCGATGTGTTCCAGAAGTTCGGACAGCTCGGGGCGTCGGCGAACGCCTTCACGTCATTCACCCGGACCGCCTATTTGTTCGGTGCCACGTCAAACGTCGAGGCAAACTTAAAGACGTTGATTGATTTCGTCCAAGATCCGTACTTTACGGAGGCTTCGGTCGAGAAAGAGAAAGGCATCATTGGCCAGGAGATTCAAATGTATCAAGACAACGCAGGGTGGCGTCTTTATTTCGGTTTGATCGAGGCGATGTATGAAGCGCATCCGGTCAAGATCGATATCGCCGGAACAATCGAGTCGATCAGCGCGATCACGGCCGCTGACCTTTATGCGTGTCATCAAGCGTTCTATCATCCGAGTAACATGACGCTGTTCGTCGTCGGTAACATCGACCCTGACATCGTGCTCGAACAGATCCGTTCGAATCAGGCCGCGAAAACGTTCGAACCGCCCGTACTCACTGAACGCGAACACGTGCAAGAGCCGAGAACGGTCCGCTTAGCCACGCGTGTCATCGAGATGGACGTATCAGTCCCGAAAGTCATGATCGGCTACAAGGACACGCCGCGCGCCGGGGAAGACGGGATGAAACAAGAACTGGCCGTCGAACTGCTCATGCACGCCTTGTTTGACACGACGGCGCCGCTCTATGCAGAGCTTTACGCCGAAGGGTTGATCGATGATGCCTTTTCGTTCGACTATACGTCGGAAGAATCGTTCGCCTTCGCCGTGTTGTCGATGGAGACACCGCATGTCGATGCGTTCGTCGCCCGCATCACCGAGGTGCTCGAGCGTCCGCTCGACATCGGAAATGAGACACTCGACCGTAAGAAGCGGATGATGAAAGGGCAGTTTTTGAAGGCGCTCAACTCACCCG
Organism: Exiguobacterium sp. SH31; assembly: GCF_001816105.1. NCBI lineage: Bacteria > Bacillati > Bacillota > Bacilli > Caryophanales > Exiguobacterium > Exiguobacterium sp. SH31. The sequence goes on along the minus strand of NZ_LYTG01000012.1, from coordinate 18,462 downwards.
AGTTCATCGCCAATCAATTTTCACGCTACGCGCTAACGGGCGGAAACATGTTCGATTTGCCTGAGCTGCTAGACGCGGTCACGCTTGAAGAACTATACGACACGTATGACCGATTGTTCAAACCGGATCAACGGACCGTCTGTGTCGTCAAAAAACCATGACGACACTCATCACCGGGGCGAGTGGGGCGATCGGTCGTGCCGTCGCCCTTTCCTTTCGCGATGATGAGCTCATCTTACATGCGTACGCGAACACGGAAGCGCTCGAAGCGTTCGTGAAGACAGAGGGTTTGTCAGGACAAGTCGTCACGTGCGACCTCGGCGACGAACAGGCGCTAGACGCCTGGCTCGCTACGGTCGGCGCGGTCGATCGGATTATTCACGTCGCCGGGAACCACGCCTACGGGCTGCTCGTCGACGCGGACATCACTGAACTCGATCGTCTCTATCGTGTTCATGTGCGCGCGATGGTTCGACTCGTTCAACACGTCGTCGGACAAAAAGCTTACGATCGCCCGCTCGACATCGTCATCGTCTCGAGCGTCTGGGGGGAAGTCGGAGCGGCAGGAGAAGTGATGTACTCGACCGTCAAAGCGGCCCAGCTCGGCTTCGTCAAAGCGTTCGCGCGCGAGGCCGGCCCGTTCAATGTTCGTATCAATGCCATCACGCCGGGGTGGATTGAGACGCCGATGAATGATACGGTAGAAGAGACGAAACAAGACGTTCGAGATGAGATTCCGCTCGGCCGTCTCGGTCATGTTACAGAAGTTGCCGAGACGATCCGTTTCCTCTGTTCACCGTCCGCGTCCTACGTGACCGGCACGGTGTTACGGGTCGATGGCGGTTGGCAGTGAAAACTTTGTCGCCTCGGTTGAAACGAGTTCTTTTCAATTCTTCTAAAATAATTTAGAATGAACAAGGTAGCGAGCCTACATTCGGAAAGGGTGGACGAGATGGATCATAAGTTCGAAGAATGGTATCTCGAATATGAACTTTGCCAAAATCGCCCCGGTATCCTCGGCGATATCGCCTCGCTGATGGGGATGCTCCAAATCTCGATCGTGACCATCAACGGGGTCGATCTGCAACGTCGTGGGATGTTGCTCAAGGCACCGGCCGCCGATCACGTCCATCGGCTCGAGCATATTTTGCGGAAGATGGAAGCGATCGTCGTCATCAAACTCCGCCGCCCGAAACTGAGGGACCGGATTGCGATCCGTCACGGCCGCTATATCGAACACGACAACGACGACAAAAAGACGTTTCGCTTCGTGCGTGGAGATTTAGGGGTACTCGTCGATTTTGTCGCTGAACTGATGAAAGAAGAACGACATCTGTTGATCGGTGTCCGGGGCAACCCGCGCGTCGGCAAGACAGAGTCGATCGTCGCGGCGAGCGTCTGCGCAAACAAGCGTTGGCTGTTTCTCTCGTCGACACTCATGAAACAGACGGTCCGGACGTCACTGTTTGAAGAAGAACGAGAAGGCGATCACGTCTACATAATCGACGGCGCCGTTTCGACGCGGACGATGGACGAACGTCATCGTCAGTTGATCCGGGAAGTCATGCGCCTGCCTGCCGTCAAAGTGATCGAGCATCCCGATCTTTACGTCCGCAATACCGATTGCGTGTTTGAGGACTTTGACTATATTATCGAACTGCGAAACAACCAAGATGAAATCATCATCATTCCGCAAGAAACGAATCGTGAAGCAGAATGGTTTGAATAATTAATTGAATGGAAGGTGTGGACCCCTTTGACAGAACTAGGGACTTTTTTGAAACAAAGGCGTGAGGCGAGCGGTCTGACGCTTGACCAAATTCAGCAGACGACGAAGATTCAAAAACGCTATATCATCGCGATCGAGGAAGGTGATTATAAAAATCTCCCTGGTTCGTTTTATGCACGGGCGTTCATCAAAACGTATGCGGAATCGCTCGGTCTTGATGTCGATGAGCTTTACGAGACATATGCAAAAGATTTACCGAAAATCGAACCGCAACCGACCGCTCAATTATCACGTAAGCAAACTTATTCAAAAGCTTCCGAGACGTCGAGCCGCGTCTCGAGATGGGTGCCGAAAATCATGCTCGTGCTTGTCGCCTTCTTGCTTGTGACAGCGGTCTACTACGTCGTTAGAAATCTCGATTTTGGAGGCGGACAGGACGCGACACCGGCTGAACCACCGGCTTCAGGCGTGACGATCAATCAAAATGAAGACGTTCCTGAAGAAGAGCCGACGGAAGAAGCGCCGGTCGAAGAAACACCGGCCGAGGAAGAGCCGCCAGAAGAAACCGGACCGATCGCGGTGACGGAAACGAACGGGGCCGACCTCACGTATGAGATCGCAACAGCTGACAAGCTGACGACCGAGATTCACGTCAAAGAATCACCGGCGACTTATGTCGGCGTTCGCGATACATCGCTTGAAGGAGCGTTCCTTGCACCGGAATATCCGAACCAATCGAAACAAAACCCGATCGTCATCGAAGGTGCCGAAACAGATACGCTTCGGATTCGGATTGGTTTGATCGGTGGCGTCGAGAAGATTGTCGTCAACGGCCGTGAGCTTGAGCTTGCTGATTCTCCGGTCACACAAAATATATTTGTGAAGAGAGTCGACGCTGAATAAGTCGACGTCTTCTAGAGGAGGAGTTCTCGATGAACCTACCTAACCGCCTGACGATGTTGCGGGTTTTGCTCATCCCCGTATTCGTCGTCTTGCTCGCTGTAGATTTTAACTGGGGAGACATCGCTTTCCTCGGGGCGGAAGTACCGCTCCATCAATTCATCGCCGCGGTCGTGTTTACGATCGCAGCGATTACGGATTGGCTTGACGGGCACTTGGCCCGTAAGCACAACTTGGTCACGAACTTCGGCAAGTTCATGGATCCGCTCGCTGACAAGTTACTCGTCACGGCGGCGCTCGTCTTGCTCGTCGAGATGGACCTCGTCGCGGCATGGGTCGTCGTCGTCATCTTGTCACGTGAGTTCGCGGTGACGGGGCTTCGTCTCGTCGCGGCTGATGAAGGAATTGTCGTGGCGGCCGGTAAGTCGGGTAAAGCGAAGACATGGGTCCAGCTCTTTGCCATCATCTTCTTATTGTTCGGCAACCCGATTTTCAACTATATCGGCATCCCGTTCGGGGAGTGGGCGATGTGGCTAGCACTCGTCTTGACGATTTATTCTGGGGCCGAGTATTTCGCACAAAACTATAAGATCATTGTAAAATCGATGTAAATCGACGACAGGCGAGTTGTGGGAGCAACTCGTCTTTTTTTTGAATCAAAGGAGGAACTTCGATGAAACGGACCGAAATCATTGCGGTAGGTTCTGAACTACTCTTAGGGGAAATTTCGAACACGAACGCCCGTTACTTATCAGAGCAGTTGTCGAAATATGGGCTGTCCGTGCTGTATCATGTAGTGGTCGGGGATAACTTCGATCGCTTGAGAGAAACGTTCGAGCAAGCGAAGCGACGGAGCGAACTCGTAATCGTCACCGGGGGACTCGGTCCGACGAATGACGACATCACGAAACAAGTGCTCGCTGACTTGCTCGGCCGTCCGCTCGTTCGGGACGAAGCATCTTTAGACACGATCCGACGCTTTGTCGCCTCGCGGGGACGAGCCATGAACGACGGGGACGCCAGACAAGCTGATGTTTTATCAGGAGCTGAAGTGCTCCACAATCCGGTCGGTCTCGCTCCCGGCATGTGGGTCGAGGACGAGACGACGTGGCTGCTCTTGCCCGGGGTGCCACGCGAGATGACAGCGATCGTCGAAGCGACGTTTCCGAGCAAGTTTTCGGGTGCGACGATCGTTTCTGAATCACTACGTTTTTATGAGATCGGTGAGTCGGCGCTCGACGAGGCGGTATCCGATCTAATGGACGGGGTGAACCCGACTGTCGCCCCGTACGCGGAGTCAGGGGAAGCGCGACTTCGTGTCAGCGCGAAAGCGGAGACCGAGGACGCGGCCCGGCAGATGATCGACCGCGTCAAACGAGACATTCTGTCCCGAGTCGGCGCCTATTATTTCGGTTCGGACGAGGATACGCTGGCTACGCATTTGATTCACGAGCTAAGACGGCGCCACGCGACGCTATCGATCGCCGAATCGTTGACCGGGGGACAAGTCCAAGCGATGCTGACGGCGGTCCCAGGGGCGTCAGAAGTCTTTCTAGGAGGCGTCGTCACGTACTCGGACAAGCTAAAAAATAGGTTTTTAGGGGTATCCCTTGCTACAATTGAGTCACAGTCGGTCGTCTCAAAACAAGTTGCTTTAGAAATGATCCAAGGGCTCGTTGATCAAACGAATTCGGATTACGGATTGTCCTTCACCGGTGAGGCCGGACCCGTCTCAAATTCTGGTCGACCGGTCGGCACCGTGTTCATCGGGGTGAAGACGCCGTCAGGCATGGAAGTGATCGAACGCGTCTATCCGCACCAACAGCGGAACGTCATCCAGGCGCGGGCGGCCAAAGATGGGTTATGGGCATTATGGCAACGAATGAAAAAAGGCGAATAAACGTTCGTAAAAACCTTGTGTAAAAGGTTGGGTTCGTTTATAATAAAGATACAAATCAAAGGAGGCTCATTAATCTATGAGTGATCGTAAACAAGCGTTAGAAATGGCATTACGTCAAATTGAGAAACAATTCGGTAAAGGCTCAATCATGCGCCTCGGTGAAAATACAGATCAACAAGTATCCGTCACTCCGTCAGGATCGATCGCCCTCGACATCGCGCTCGGCGCAGGCGGCTATCCACGTGGTCGTGTCATCGAAGTGTACGGACCGGAATCTTCAGGTAAGACGACAGTGGCGCTCCATGCGATCGCGGAAGTCCAAAAACGCGGTGGCCAAGCAGCGTTCGTCGATGCGGAGCACGCGCTCGATCCGAAGTACGCGCACAACCTCGGTGTCAACATCGATGAACTGCTCTTGTCACAGCCGGACACAGGGGAGCAAGCGCTCGAAATCGCAGAAGCGCTCGTTCGTTCTGGTGCCGTCGACATCCTCGTCGTCGACTCGGTAGCGGCACTCGTACCAAAAGCTGAAATCGAAGGTGAGATGGGTGACTCACACATGGGACTTCAAGCCCGTCTCATGAGCCAAGCGCTCCGTAAGTTGTCGGGTGCGACGAACAAATCGAAGACGATCGTCATCTTCATCAACCAGATTCGTGAAAAAATCGGTGTCATGTTCGGGAACCCGGAAACAACTCCAGGTGGACGTGCCTTGAAATTCTATTCGTCGGTTCGTTTAGAAGTCCGTCGTGCAGAGACGTTGAAGCAAGGCCAAGAAATGGTCGGTAACCGGACGAAGATCAAAGTCGTCAAGAACAAGGTCGCCCCACCATTTAAAACAGCTGAAGTCGACATCATGTACGGTCTAGGGATCTCACGTGAAGGTGAACTCATCGATATCGGTGCCGATCTTGATATCGTTCAAAAAAGCGGTGCTTGGTATTCGTACAACGAAGAACGCGTTGGACAAGGTCGTGAAAATGCGAAGCAGTTCATGAAAGAAAATCCACAAATCGCCGCAGCGATCGAACAACAAATTCGTGATCACTACGGTCTCAACGGTGAGAAGACGGTCACGGTCGAAGCCGACAGTGATGATGTGCTCTCACTCATCGAAGAAGATTAAGCAAGCGACCCGCCGGATGCGTCTGAGCGGGTTTTTTATATATCACAATATTTTTTAAGGAATTGGGAGTTCTATCCTGTCCTTGCATTGCATTCTAACAGGTAAATAAGTACAATAAAGCTATGCGCGGGTCTACCCGTGTCATTCAATCTTAAAAAATAAAATAACCTTGCGAAAGGGAGGTGAACATGATGGAATGGCTAAATTGGCTTATTCTGATCCTCCTTTTGCCGATAGCTTTTGTTGCAGGTTTTTTTGTGCGTAAATCGATCGCCGAAGCGAAGATTCAAGGTGCTGAGACGGAAGCGACCAAGATTGTGGAGCAAGCGAAACAACAATCGGAAGCGATGCAAAAAGAGGCACGGCTTGAAGTAAAAGAAGAGATGATTCAACTTCGCAATGAGACGGAACAAGAGTTACGCGAACGTCGCGAAGAGCAGAAAGTGAAAGAGAATCGCTTCGTTCAAAAAGAAGAGCTTCTTGACCGGAAAGCAGACATGCTCGAACGAAAAGAAGATGCTTTGGATGAACGCGAGGCGGGCATTGCGAAACGGAAACGTGAAGCAGAGACGCTCGAAAGCAAAGTGGAGGAATTATACGAGGAAGCCCGTCAAGAACTTGTGCGCGTGGCGGCCTTGTCAAAAGAAGAAGCACGAACCATCATCATGGACGAAGCGAAGCAGGAAGCGCTTCACGATGCTGCTCTCCTTCAAAAAGACATCGAGCAAAAAGCAAAACTTGAAGCTGATAAAAAAGCGAAACACTTGTTGTCTCTCACGATGCAACGTTATGCGGCTGAACATGTCGCTGAGACGACGGTATCCGTCGTCAACTTGCCGAGTGACGAGATGAAAGGGCGCATCATCGGTCGTGAAGGACGTAACATTCGCACGCTCGAGACGCTCACTGGGATCGATCTCATCATCGATGACACGCCTGAGGCGGTCATCTTGTCCGGATTTGACCCGGTCCGTCGTGAGATCGCCAAGATGACGCTAGAAAAACTCGTGCAAGACGGACGGATCCATCCGGCCCGGATCGAAGAGATGGTCGAGAAGTCACGCCGCGAAGTCGATGAGCGCATCCGTGAATACGGTGAGGAAGCGACGTTCGAGGCTGGTATCCACGGGGTACATCCTGACCTTATTAAAACACTCGGACGCATGCGTTACCGGACGAGTTACGGTCAAAACGTACTCGCCCATTCGGTCGAAGTGGCCCACCTCGCAGGCATGATGGCCGCCGAGCTCGGGGAAGACGTGACGCTCGCCAAGCGAGCGGGACTCCTCCACGATATCGGGAAAGCGATCGACCATGAAGTCGAGGGCAGCCACGTCGAGATCGGCGTCGAGCTGGCCACGAAGTATAAAGAACATCCGGTCGTCATCAACTCGATCGCCTCGCACCATGGAGACGTCGAAGCGACATCGACGATTGCTGTTCTCGTCGCAGCGGCAGACGCATTGTCTGCGGCACGGCCGGGCGCTCGTCAAGAGACGCTCGAGAGTTACATTCGCCGCTTAGAACGCCTCGAGTCAATTTGTGAGTCGTTCGAAGGTGTCGAGAAATCATATGCGATCCAAGCAGGACGCGAAGTCCGCATCATCGTCCGCCCAGACGTCGTCGACGACGTCGTGGCGAACAAGATGGCCCGCGATATTTGCAAACGGATTGAAGATGAACTGGATTATCCAGGACAAATTAAAGTGACGGTCATTCGTGAAACGCGTGCCGTCGATTATGCGAAGTAAAAAGCGGAGACATTCTCCGCTTTTTCTGTTTTGAAGGAGGAAATATTTATGAAAATTTTATTTATCGGTGACGTCGTCGGGAAACCGGGTCGTGACATCTTGTCAGCACAAATCGGGCGCTTGAAAAGCAAATATAGTCCGACGTTCATGCTCGTCAACGGTGAGAACGCAGCCAACGGACGCGGTATCACAAAAAAAATATACCAACAATTTCTCGAACTTGGATTCCATGGCGTGACGATGGGGAACCATACTTGGGACAACCGCGAAATCTTTGATTGGATCGACGACGCCGAGCGTATCGTCCGTCCGGCCAACTATCCGGACGGAACGCCCGGTGTCGGCATGATGGTGCTCAAGCAGAACGGGAAGAAGCTTGCCGTCATCAACGTCATGGGGACGGTGTTCTTGCCGTCGCTCGATTGTCCGTTCCGCAAAGTCGACGCCCTCGTCGATGAGGTGCGGGACGACGTCGATGCCATCTTCGTCGACATGCACGCCGAGGCGACGAGTGAGAAGATCGCGATGGGGTATCACCTAGACGGCCGTGTCCAAGCCGTCGTCGGGACGCACACCCATGTCCAAACCGCTGATGAGCGCGTGCTCAAAAACGGGACGGCGTATATCACTGATGTCGGGATGACCGGTCCGCTCGACGGCGTCCTCGGCATGGACGCGTCTGTCGTGTTGAAAAAGTTTGTGACACAACTCCCGGTCCGGTTTGAAGTTGCCGAGGGACGGGAACAACTTAATGGAGTTTTAATCACGATCGACGACCAGTCGAAACGAGCGACCAAGATCGAACGCATACACCTAGATGATCAGACCGTCTGGTTTGATTGAACAACCTACCCGAGGGGGAAACAAGAATGGACGTACTCAGAGTTTCAGCAAAATCGAATCCCAACTCCGTTGCGGGTGCATTAGCTGGCGTTCTTCGTGAAAAAGGAACGTGTGAGATTCAAGCGATCGGCGCCGGTGCGCTCAATCAATCCATCAAAGCTGTCGCCATCGCCCGCGGTTTCGTCGCGCCGAGCGGTCTTGATTTGATCTGTATTCCAGCGTTCACGGATATTCTAATTGACGGGGAAGAACGAACTGCCATCAAGCTCATCATCGAACCTAGATGAGCTTGTGCGGTCGGGACATAGGTCCTATTCTTGTGAAGAGAAGCCATCGGAGCGGATGGCTTCTCTTTTTTGTTGAAAAATGAGGTTCTATCTTCTCAGTTTCGTCATTTTATGACAAGATGAAAGAGAACGTGAAGTTCGACAAACAGACAAGAGGGGGACGTTTTCGATGGAACAGCTCGTGTCAACGACAGAGAAGGAAGCAACGACACCTGTTATGAAAGCGATTCAAAAACACACGGCCGGATTTGGGGCAAAGCTGGTCGAGGTGCCGATTCCGACACCGGGTGCAGGTGAAGTATTGATCAAAGTGAAAGCGACATCGATTTGCGGGACCGACGTCCATATTTATGAATGGGACGACTGGGCGAAGAGCCGGGTCAAACCGCCTTACGTGTTCGGGCATGAGTTTTCAGGGGAAGTCGTGGCGCTCGGGGAAGGCGCGAAGCGCATCAAAGTCGGTCAGACCGTGTCGGCTGAGACACACATCGTCTGCCATCAGTGTAAACAATGTTTGCGTGGCCAGTATCATATCTGTAAAAATACGAAAATCATCGGGGTCGACACACAAGGCTGTTTCGCCGAGTATGTCGTCATGCCGGAAGAGAACTTATGGGTCAATCCGGAGACGATGCCGTCGAAGCTCGCGTCGATTCAAGAACCGCTCGGGAACGCGGTCCATACCGTGCTCGCAAGTGACGTAACGGCACAATCTGTCGCCATCGTCGGCTGCGGCCCGATCGGTCTCATGGCCGTCGGCGTCGCCAAGGCGGCCGGTGCGAGCCGCGTGTATGCGATTGACATCAATCCGTACCGGTTGAAGCTCGCAGAACAGATGGGAGCGGACGTCGTCATCAACAGCATGGACCAAAATCCGCTCGACCTGATCATGGCTGAGACGGACGGGGACGGGATCGACGTCGTCTGTGAGATGAGCGGGCATCCGGTCGCGATCGACCAGGCGTTCAAGATGGTGACGGCGGGCGGTGACGTCAACGTCTTGTCACTTCCGGCACGACCGGTCGCGCTCGATTTGACGCGTGACGTCGTCTTCAAAGGAATCCGGGTCCAAGGCATAACCGGTCGTAAAATGTACGAGACGTGGGGCCAAGTGTCGACAATGCTCGCGTCCGGCCAATTGAACATCGAACCGATCATCACCCACGTCTTCAAGCTCGAGGAGTTCGAGCAAGGTTTCGAGCTCATGCGGGCCGGGAAATGCGGGAAAGTCGTCTTAATACCATAAACAGGGGGGATCAATATGGCATTTGAACATATTACAGAAGCAGTCAATGAAATGAAGCAAGCGGGTACGTTCCGCTCGCTCGTGCCGCTCGAATCGGCGCAAGGGAACGAGGTCATGATCGATGGTAAGTCGCTCGTCCAATTATCGTCGAACAACTATCTCGGACTTGCCAACCACCCACGCTTAAAACAAGCCGCGATCGAAGCGGTCGAAGCGTTCGGGGCCGGGACGGGGTCGGTCCGGACGATCGCCGGAACGTTCGAGATGCACGAGGCGTTCGAGCGCGAGCTCGCCGAGTTCAAGCATACGGAAGCGGCACTCGTGTTCCAATCGGGATTCGCGACGAACCTCGGCGTCTTGTCGGCGCTGCTCGGATCGGAAGACGTCGTCATCAGTGACGCGCTCAACCACGCCTCGATCATCGACGGCATCCGTCTGACGAAAGCGGCCCGTCGCATCTACAAGCATACCGACCTTGAAGACTTAGAGGCGGCCTTGAAAGAGACGCAAGACTACCGGACGCGTCTCGTCGTCACGGACGGCGTCTTCTCGATGGACGGCAACATCGCACCACTCCCGGAGATCGTCGAGCTCGCCGAGAAGTATGATGCTGCGGTCATGGTCGACGACGCGCACGCGTCGGGCGTCCTCGGTCAGAATGGGCGCGGGACGGTCAACCATTTCGGTCTCGACGGACGGGTCGCCCTCCAAGTAGGGACGTTGTCGAAAGCGATCGGCGTTCTCGGCGGCTACGTCGCCTGCTCGAACGACGTCCGTGACTTCTTAATCCAAAAAGGGCGTCCGTTCTTGTTCTCGACGTCACACCCGCCAGCGGTCGTCGCGGCGAACCGTGAGGCGATCCGGGTCATGAAAGAAGAAGAAGAGCTGTTCGACAAGTTATGGGCGAACACCGAGTTCTTCAAATCGGGTCTCCGTGACCTCGGCTTTGACATCGGCCACGCGACGACGCCGATCACGCCGGTCATGCTCGGTGAAGAGACGCTCGCGCACACGTTCTCGGACAAGCTGAAAGACCACGGCGTGTTCGCGCAAAGCATCGCCTTCCCGACGGTTGAAAAGGGCAAGGCCCGCATCCGGACGATCGTGACGGCGGAACATACCCGTGACGACCTCGAACGCGCGCTCGCCGCTTTCAAGGCGGTCGCCGAAGAGTTGAACGTCACGCTTCACGCGTAAGATTGGACTGCAGACGATTTGTCTGCAGTTTTTTATGTGTCAAAACGTCTATACTATCCTCTTCAATCTATGAATATATCGTGTCAACTTAATCAACCGTGGAGTAAGAGATGACCTATTTGAACAAGTTATACTGGTTCGTCTTGAAAATTTTGGTAGACATTTGAGGGTGCAGACTCTAAAATTTGAAAAAGAATAATTTAGAATTTAATTTTATTTCAAATACTGAATTTAGAATTAAGGAGTTCAAAGAATGTCATTATGGATTGATGTTATCGGAATCGCCTGTATGAGTGTACTTTTTTCGACAGCGGGCATTTATCTATTGATTAAACCGGGAAAAGCGATCACGGATAGTTCAGGGAGCGTGGATGGCATCATCGCTACGATTGTGATTCACGTTGTCCTTATATTTATGACGACAAAACATTTGGGGGCAATCTTGTTACTTATCGGCATCGGCTTGGGGATGGGCGAACTGTATGACGCATTGTTACCGCACGTGAAAGCGATGAGGATGCGTTGATGGACCAACATTCAAGTTTAGTTTTAGGGTCGTTTATGACAGCGGAAGAATTCTCTATTCTGACGATTTCACCGCTGTTCATTATTAACGTTGTGATTGGGATCGGGATTTTGGTCGTCGTGTTCTCTATCGACGTGGAGTCATGGAAAGACTTTTTCTTGTTTTTAGGGATGACGATTTGGGCCTCGGTTTTCGTTTCGGTTTATGCGATGGCATGGTACGTCCGAATTAAGTACGATACGTCGCCGGATTTTTCGGCAACGTTTGGTCTGGATTCCTTTCCGGGATGGGGGACGTTAGTAAGTAAATGGATGCACGAACCTCATGTTACACAGAACGCTTTGATTAATGGCATCGTGTTGATTATGATGCGTAAAGAGAATGCCTGGTACATCTGGTTGTTGAAAGCACCGTCGCTCTTCTTCGTGAGTCTATTTTTCATCAAATACATTCCGGTCATCTTCCAGTGGCTCTTCACGTAAAAAAGCAAGGCACTTGGCCTTGCTCAAATCTTGAACATCCCGCGGAATCCTCGGGCCGCGTAATACGAGTCGGCACCGTTGTGATAAACAAAGGTATGGTCATAGCGGCGGTCGCAGAACAAGGCGCCGCCTTTTTGGCGAATCGTCTCTGGCGTTACAATCCAACTCGACGTCTTCAAGTCGAACGCGCCGAGCGTCTGCAAATGGCGATACGTCGCTTCGTCGAGTAGTTCAAGTCCCATCTGTTCAGCCAAGGCGACGGTGCTCCCGTCCGGCTTGTTCTTCTTCCGCGCCGCTAACGCCTGCTCATCGTAACAAAGGCTACGGCGTCCGCTCGGACTTTCCGGTGAGCAGTCACAAAAGGCGAGATCACCTTTCGGAAGTCGAATCACGTCAGGTTCGCCGCCGGTCCGTTCCATTTCAGAGAGTGTTAGGAGCTGGTCCGGATTCGTCTCAAGCTTCGTTAACACGTCTGACCAGACGATATCCGGGTGTCGCTCCATGTGGGTTTGAAAGCGCGATTTGAGCGTGTTTAACAAGTCGATTGTTTCTTCGTTTGAGAGGTTGGGCATGTTTCTCACTCCATTTCAGCAGTTTCTCTTAGTATAAGATATTTTTCGTCATCATTTATAATTCATTGAGCGAAAGGAGAACGCACGATGAACTTCGATAACATAAATGTTCAGCAACTACACGCAAAGACGTTCCAGACAATTAATTTGTTTCAACTCAAAACGATTTGGTCAGGTTGTCTGCCGCATGCGTCTTACCGGGTGACAGACTTTTCAGAGCTGAACTTACATGTGACGAAGCCACAATTGATTCAGCTTCGATGGATTGATTTGACGTTACCGTTCGGCATCTATTCAAATGAAAAACTGGTTTTTTTGTATGATCCGTACGCTCGCGAGCTACATACGGAAGAAGGGGGTATACTCGAGCAAAACCACCCTAACGTATCGATTGTCGATTTTTTAATCGCGCACGGGCAAACGTTTCATGATCCGGATTCATATTCTTTGAAAATGGAGGATGCTTATGGTTTGTCACCGGATAGCCATTGGGGACAGTTCGGTTTACCGAAAGTGAAGGCCCCTGCGGCATTCATTGCGAACTTATTAACCACATTCGGTGTTATCTCATTCCAAGTCGTCTTATACAAAAATAAATTATTATCAGATATTGAGTCATGGGCGAAGCGGACGGGAAGCAATTATACAGTTGAATCTAGTGGAAAATGGGTGTGGCCGAAAACGTATAAGGTGAGCTGTGATGTCTCTCAACAATCGGAACAAGCTATCCATCAACTTGTGTCAATTCTGGATCACTATGAAGAGTGGGAAGGCAATCGATTCCTAATCCCGACCGAGACAGAAACCGTCTCATTGTTCATTGGAGGCAATTTGACACAAGGATATGGCTACGGTGTGTTTCAGTATGAACATCCTGGAGAGGTGGTTTCCAATGAGATTTGAAGATTTGTTACTGTATGACGGGACGATTGAGGTGTTCGCTTTCAATTATGACATAGGCCCCAACAAAAGCCTGACGTTCAATCTACAGCTGTACGACCATCCTAGGAAGCGGAACGCCTCCTTCCGTGAGCGGCTCGAGGCGAATGGAATTTCTCCGCAAAGCGAGGTGGTGAACGTGAAGCTCTGCTTTGAAGACATCATCTACATGGAAGTCATCGATGAATCGTATGCCGATGGGGTGGTGATGACGCCTCACGACCAATATGACGGAAATCAAATCGTTCGTTATACAAGGTCGGGATATCTCGAACAGCTACAAGAAACGCGTTTCCAGTTGTGGGAAGACATCAAACCGGATTTTGTTACATTTTGCCACTATCGGATTTGCGGATTGGATACGGTCCTCGAAATCATCACGATGTCGGACCCGACTGTCGAGGCGGCGATTGGATTGAATTGTATCCGTCGCGGCAGCCCGACCATCTATTTTGGCGGGAGGCATTACTACGAGAAATCGTAAGAAGTACGCATAACAGCAAGAAGGCGCCCTCTCCGACTGAGAAGGCGCCTTCTTATTATGCAGATTGGATTATATTATCCACCTGATCGATTTGTCGACCGAGCCAGACGAGCGGAACGGTCAAGCCGGCGCCCATCAAATAGACGAGCGCAATCGGCAATCCGTCCGCAAGCATTCCGAACGTCAGGCTGCCGATGCTGAAGGCGAGGGTGTAGGCCGTCTGTTGGACGCTATACACGTACGGAAGTTGAGAGGGTGGTGTCGTTTCTTGGAGCACTGTGTTCGTCTGGATGATGCGGAGCTGGGTGGCGTATCCTTGAATCGCGAGCGCGATGAGTGCGAACATGATATGAGACGTCAGCCCGAACAACAAGGCTGCCCCGACAGACAAGACAGAACTGACCGCGAGCGAACTGTTGCGCTTTGTGCGATACAGGTAAGCGCTGGCCACAATCATGCTGACCAAGTAGCTCGCGTTCATCGTTCCCCACCAGCCCGTATCGATGTGGAGGTGTCGCTCCAGATAGACGAGCAAGAGCGCCGAGATCCAGAGCGTACTGACGAACGACTCGAACGTGACGAACACCGTGATCAATCGAGCGAAAGGCGCCGTGCGCACGAAGGAGAGACTGTCTTTCAAGGAAATGTCTGATTCAGGCTCTGCTTCTGTCACGTCGTGGTCGAGCGAACGGACGAAGCGGAACGTCACGACTGTCGAGAGCATGAACAAGATTAAAGCGACGATTAGAGCAATCTTGCTTGACAACGAAGCGACAAGAATCGTCCCGAGCGGCCACATCGCCAGCTGGATGAATTGGTTTGACCCTTGGACGAGACTGTTCGCTTGTTGGCGATTCGTCGTCAGCCGTGGGATGAACGACGCCTGGACGGGTCGGGCGAACCCGTCCAAGAAGGCGATGAGCACGACGAGTCCGAGGACGAGAATCGACTCCGACCAGATGACGGCCCCGAGCAAGACTGTTTTCAACAGTTGCGTGACGAGCAACGTCTGAACGAAGGTGAACCGAGACAAGACACGGGCAAAGAACAGACCGCTCACGGTCATGCCGATCGTGACGGCAATCGGGAAACTGGCCGCAGCCAGGGCGGAACCGGTCTGTTGATATAACAAAGCAATCAAGGCGACGATATAAAGCACGTCACCGATGTTGGCCAGCCATTGACTGACCAAGAGCGTGTAAAATGACTTCATCACAAATCTCCTCCAGGATTATTCAATTTTGGATGGGATGGATGAAGCTAGATTACATACTTTCACCGCTTTCTACATAATGTTAAAATAATTATACAAAAACTGATTATTTATGTAAATTGAATATATGGGAAAAATTGTGATGTGTTAGGAGGAGCAGATGATTCAAGATTCTTTAAAATTAACAGGGAAGAAGCGACTGCGTTGGGATTCACGTCAGCTACCGACTTTAGCACCGGATGAAGTGTTGATTGAGACGATTACGACGTCGGTCAGCATAGGTGCCGAGCTCCCACAATATGAAGCGAACGATTTGACTGACCCTACGCCTGACTATCCGAGAAAAGTAGGTTACGAGAGCTATGGGGTCGTCATCAAGACAGGAATAGACGTAACATCGCTTCACGTCGGAGATCGGGTACTCGCGTTTTATGGTCAACAGTCATATGGTGTCGTTTCTGCACATAAAGCGTTTTACGTACCGGCAGAAATCGACGACAAATCAGCCCTATTGGCCATTTTATCGTGTGATGCCGCCAAAGGGGTGAGAAAGTTGAATCCCTCGCCAAGCGATTCGGTCATCGTCGCTGGTATGGGCACAATGGGTTTGCTAGCCGTTTACTATTTGAAGGCTTTTTATGGAGTTGCGAAGGTGGATGCGATTGAGCTGGACCCGGGCCGAAGAGAACTTGCTAAATCGTTCGGGGTCGGAGTGGTATACACACCAAACGAAGTGGAATTCGATTGTTATGATTATGGTATCGAATGTTCTGCACGCAATGTTGCATTTGCCTTACTTCAGCAAGCCGTGAAACCGGGACGATCGATTTGTGTATTATCGGACGGGAACAAAGAAACGCTCGTTCTTCAACCTGAATTCTATGAAAAAGAGTTACAGATTATGGGGTCGAGTGACGGCTGGGACTATCCGGAACACTTTCAGTGGTATTTCGAATCTGTTCAACGAGCCGAATATGTCAAACAAATTTTTGATATGGAAATTCAACGAGACGATTTGATTCAAACGTTTAGCGAGTTGAGCGAACGTATAATCAATCCATTGAAAATTGTTGTCGCGTATCCACAGACAGAGAATTGAATCGTTGCGCCAATATTTGAAACAGAGAAAGGACGGGGGTAACATGCTTGACTATAAAGTAAATGAGGATTTATCGTTACGGATGTTTACCGTCGACGACGCTGAGGCGTTGTTCGAACTGACGATGGCATCGAAGCCATATCTTCGCGAGTGGCTCGGCTGGCTCGATTACACGGAGACGGTCGAGGATTCGCGGCAGAACATCGAAGGGCGAATCAAAGGATTGATTGAGACGGGCGGCTATCCGAAATCGTTTGCGATTGTTTATCAAGGCAAGCTCGCCGGGACGATCGGCTTCAACGATATCGATTGTGGCATCAAGTGCGGGACAATCGGCTATTGGCTCGGCCAAGACTTTCAAGGGCAGGGCATCATAAGCCAAGCACTTGAAACGATCATCGAGTACGGATTTAAGGAACTCCGCTTACATAAGATTGAGATCCGTGTCGCGACCGGGAACGTGAAGAGCCGGGCGCTGCCGGAACGGCTCGGCTTCAAACAAGAAGGCGTGCTTCGAGACGCCGAATGGCTGTACGACCGGTACGTCGACCATGTCGTCTACGGGTTACTAGAAGATGAATGGGCCCATTGATCGACAAAGCAAAACCCGTCCTCGGAAAAGGGCGGGTTTTAGTTCGTCACATTTTCACCGAACAGCTCGGCACCGAACTCGGCATACGCCTGCTCATAACGGCGGAGCGACGACTCTTTATGCATGCACGTCACGTTCATCCGCTCGAGAGAGGTCATGTCGGTCGCATACGTCTTCAAGACGTGGGCGTTCCGTAGCATCGACGGGGTGACCGAGCGGGTGACGCCGCTGCGCTCGTTCAACTGCCGCATCATCTTCGTGATCATGACGATCGTAAGCTGTTTAGGCTGGTTTTTGGCGTACACCCAGCGGAACGTCATCCGGGCAAAGTCGAACGAGACGAAGACGGGATCTTCCGAGTACCAGCGCGGGCGCACCGGCGTCGGGATGTCGGCGAGATAGTTCATGAGGAGTGATTGGTCCTCAGGCGTCAGCTTCAGCGTGAATTTGTTACCGAGCCGGTCATAGACATCGAACTCGTAGCTCGCCAAGTGTAGGTCGTTCATTTTCAGACGGATGATATGATGAACGCGCAAACCGTATTTGTAGAACAGTGTGACGATGAGCGCGTTGCGGTTGACGAGATACGGATGAGCCTGAAGCTGGTTCTCGCTCAATCCCCGCGGCGACCGGATCGTCCGGACGAGCTTGTCGAACTCGGACTGTAACGCGATCTGGTCGATGGTGAGCGTGTGCGCCGGTTGCGAATAGGCGAGCATCTTTTTGCGGAGCGGGTTCAAAAACTGGGTCAAGCTGTTGATGACGGTGACGATGCGGGCGACCGTCGCCTGTTGGTACTGTTTCTCTTCGATCAAAAAATCGTTGATGAACGTCTTCCATGACTCGAGCGGGACGGCGAGCCATTCCTCGGGGGTGACGAGTTCGACGTTATGGTCGCTGAAGTATTTGTGCACGTCGATCAAGTCGTAGCGATAGCGTTTCAGCGTCGATGGCTGGCGGCCGCTCGCACCGAGATGATATAAATACGTTTCGATATACTCGGGGAGCGAGTACTCTTTTCTGCGTTTCGTCATGGGACGTCCCTCCTTCTCTTCATATCGTACCACAAACGGACGTTCTCCATTCATGGATTCGTGGTAAGATGGAGAATGAGACTTATTAGGAATGAGGGATGTATATGGAACGAGAGAAAGTGATCATCGTCGGGTGTCAGCTACCGACCGTCGACGATTGGACATATGAACAATCGATGGGTGAACTCGTCGAATTGGTCGATACAGCAAAAGGTGAGGTCGTCGCAAGACTCGACCAGAAACGGCAACAAGTCGACCGCCGGACGTTTATCGGGAAAGGGAAAGTCGAGGAGCTCGCCGTACTCATCGAACAGTTCGAGCCGGATATTGTCATCTTCAACGCTGAGCTGTCACCTGCCCAATCGAAAAACATTCGGATCTCGTTGAACGACCCGGACGAGATGAAATTGATCGACCGGACGCAACTCATCTTGGACATCTTCGCCGGACGGGCCCAGTCGAAGGAAGGGAAGCTCCAAGTCGAGCTCGCCCAGATGAACTACTTGCTCCCACGCCTGATCGGGCAAGGCACACAGGGGATA
>NZ_LYTG01000011.1:0-43726 GCF_001816105.1 Exiguobacterium sp. SH31 | reverse complement strand
GGAGGCGGGATTGGGACACGTGGCCCGGGTGAGACGAAACTTGAAAGTGACCGCCGTCACATCAAGCGCCGCATCGATGAGATCAAGAAACAACTCGAAGGCACGGTCGCGCACCGTGACCGCTACCGTGTGCGCCGGAAAGAGAACCGTGTGTTCCAAGTCGCGCTCGTCGGTTACACGAACGCCGGCAAGTCGACGATTTTCAACCGTCTGACCGATGCCGACACGTATGAACAGGATGAACTGTTCGCGACGCTCGATCCGCTCACGCGTGAGCTCGAACTGCCGCGCGGCGGGAAAGTGCTGATCACCGACACGGTCGGGTTCATCCGCGACTTACCGACGAAACTCGTCGCCGCGTTCCGCTCGACGCTTGAAGAAGTGCTCGGAGCCGACCTCGTGCTTCATGTCATCGACGCGTCGAACCCGCACTACATGAACCAGATCGATACGACCAATTCGGTCTTGTCCGATCTCGGCGCGAGTGAGTTGCCGCAGCTCGAAGTGTACAACAAGAAAGATCGCTTGACGGCTGACTTCGTCGGTGGACCGCTCGTCATCTCGGCGCTCGACTCGGCCGATATCGAGACGCTCATCGGCGCGATAGAGGACAAGATTTCGGACGTGTTGACGAAAGTGCACGTCGTCTTGCCGGTCAGTTCGTTCGAACATTACCATCCGGCCAAAGATTCGATGTACCGGCTCGAGGAGAACTTCCTTGACGACGGCTCGGTCGAACTTGTCGGTTATATGAGAGAAGACACGCGTCTATATGCGACGCTGAAACCATTTGAGGTGTGAATGATGTGGCAAGAAAAGATTGAGCATTACGATGAATTGGCCCCGTTCGTCAAGCAAGCGGAACAACGGGTGAAACCTTATTTTGAAGCGATCGAGGAAACGGCGGAGTTCAACCAATACCGTGTCCTCGAATCGTTCAAGAAGCATAAAGTGTCGGACTTTCATTTCAATCCGACGACCGGGTACGGCTATGACGATATCGGGCGCGACACGCTCGAGTCGATCTATGCGGACGTGTTCGGGGCCGAACTCGCCCTCTGTCGTCCGCAAATCATCTCGGGGACACACGCGATCGGGATCGCCTTGTTCGGTGTGCTGTTACCGGGAGATGAACTCTTGTATATCACGGGTAAACCGTACGATACGCTCGAAGAGATCGTCGGCATCCGCGGCGACGGCCGCGGTTCATTAAAAGAACTCGGTGTCGGCTACGATACGGTCGAGTTGAAAGACGATCAAATCGATGTCACGGCTGCGATCGAACGGATCCGCCCCGAGACGAAGCTCGTCGGCATCCAACGTTCGAAAGGGTACGCCAATCGACGCAGCATCCCAGTCACAGAAATCGGCGAGGCGATCGCGGCGATCAAAGCAGCGCACCCGCACGTGTTCGTCTTCGTCGACAACTGCTACGGCGAATTTGTCGAGACGATTGAGCCGACACATGTCGGGGCCGACCTCATGGCCGGTTCGCTCATTAAAAACCCGGGCGGTGGCTTGGCGAAGACGGGCGGCTATATCGCCGGGACGAAAGCATTGATCGAACGATGCTCGTTCCGGATGACGACGCCAGGCATCGGCAGCGAGGCCGGTCCGTCGCTCTATTCGCTGCAGGAGATGTATCAAGGCTTTTATATGGCGCCGCACACGGTCGCCCAAGCGTTGAAAGGGGCCCATTTGACGGCGAGCCTGCTCGGCCTGCTCGGCTTCGAGACCGATCCGCATTATACGTCACGGCGGACCGATTTGATTCAATCGGTCACGTTCCGCGACCGCGACAAGATGATCGCGTTCTGTCAGAGCATTCAGATGGCGTCCCCGGTCAACGCCCACGCGTTGCCGGTACCGGCCTATATGCCAGGCTATGAGGACGACGTCATCATGGCGGCCGGGACGTTCATCCAAGGCTCGTCGATCGAACTATCAGCGGACGGACCACTCCGGGCGCCGTACACGGCATACGTCCAAGGCGGCTTGACCTATGCGCACGTGAAAGTCGCATTAATGCTCGCCTTGAGCCAATTGCGGACGAAAGGGCTCGTCACATTTGACCATGAAAATTCAACTCAAACGTTGTAATCGAAATGTCATGTTAACTTTCTTAACATCTATTGACAGGAAAGTTGTCATGTATTATTCTCACAGTGTGAGACAGAAAAGGAGGGGTAAGGGATGGCCGATCAATTTCGTCGCTCCAACCCGTTGTTTCCGATTGGGATCGTCCAAGATCTGACGCAACTGACAGGCAGGCAGATTCGATATTACGAAGAACAGGGTCTGGTTTCGCCTAGTCGGACGGAATCGAAACGACGACTTTATTCCTTTAATGATGTCGAACGTTTACTCGCAATCAAAGATTTCATTGACCAAGGCTTCAACTTGGCGGCGATTCGCCATATGCTCGACAACGACGGTGCCAAAGAGACAGAACAACCTGCTTCTACGGCCCCGCCAAGCGAACCGCCAAAGATTTCCGAGAAAGAGTTACATCAATTATTGAAAACGCAGCTTCAAGAAGCTGGTCGTTTCAATAAAACGTCGCTCATCCAAGGAGAGTTGTCACGTTTTTATCGATGACGCCAGTACGCAAACCATTACACAATGTGAGAGGGGACTTTTACCATGGCCAGAAAAACGTTCACAAAAGAAGACATCAAACGGATCGCACAAGAAGAGGACGTACGCTTTATTCGTCTTCAATTCACGGATATCCTCGGTACGATTAAAAACGTCGAGGTGCCGATCAGCCAATTGGACAAAGCACTTGATAACAAGATGATGTTCGATGGCTCTTCAATCGAAGGGTTCGTACGCATCGAGGAATCAGACATGTACCTCTATCCAGACCTTAACACGTGGGTTGTCTTCCCATGGACAGACGGCAGCGGTAAAGTCGCTCGCTTAATTTGTGATATTTATAATCCGGACGGCACGCCGTTCAGCGGTGACCCGCGCGGTATTTTGAAACGCAACCTCGAGCACATGCAAAAGCTCGGCTTCACAGCGTTCAACGTCGGACCAGAGCCAGAGTTCTTCCTCTTCAAGAAAGACTTGAACGGACAGCCGACACTCGAATTGAACGACCAAGGCGGTTACTTCGACTTGGCACCTGTCGATTCAGGTGAGAACTGCCGTAAAGAAATCGTTATCGAGCTCGAAAACATGGGCTTCGAGATCGAAGCGTCACACCACGAAGTCGCACCAGGACAGCATGAAATCGACTTCAAATACGCGGATGCGGTAACGACTGCCGACAACATCCAAACGTTCAAACTCGTCGTCAAGACGATCGCGGCGAAGTATGGCCTTCACGCGACGTTCATGCCGAAACCACTCTTCGGTGTCAACGGTTCAGGGATGCATGCGAACATGTCACTCTTTAAAGGCGACACGAACGTGTTCTACGACCCGAACGGTGACATGGAGCTCTCGGATACGGCACGCGCCTTCACAGCTGGTATCCTCGAGCATGCACGTGCGTTCACGGCGATCTGTAACCCAACGGTCAACTCGTACAAGCGTCTCGTGCCTGGATACGAAGCACCATGCTACGTCGCATGGAGCGCTCGTAACCGTTCACCGCTCGTTCGTGTACCGGCTGCCCGCGGCCTCTCGACACGTATCGAAGTACGTTCGGTCGACCCGGCGGCGAACCCGTACCTCGCGCTCTCGGCCCTCTTGGCTTCTGGTCTTGACGGCATCGAGAAAGATTTGAAAGCACCGAAACCGATCGACAGCAACATCTACGTGATGGACAAGCCAGAGCGTGTTGCGAACGGGATCGACGATCTTCCGGCGACACTCTTCGACGCGCTCGAAGTACTCCGCGCCGACAAAATCGTCATGGATTCGCTCGGTGACCACATCGGCGAACACTTCCTCGAGTTGAAAGAGATCGAGTGGGACATGTTCCGCACGCAAGTAACAGAGTGGGAACGCGATCAGTACATGACGCTCTACTAAGTCGAATGAACTCGAAAAAACGCTCGATCCAGTTTCATGGATCGGGCGTTTTTTTAGTCAAAACAAGCGACCACTCGAAATCGAGTGGTCGCTTGTTTTGCGGTTAGAACGCACGTTTGAAAAATGTGGACGCATAGTCGAGTGCCGTATGGAGCGTCGTCGCGAACACGAGACCGAGGAAGGACGGGATGCCGTTCAAGTCGAGCCACGTCTTCACAGCCGCTTCATACGGGGTGAACGTAAGGATGAGTGCGAGCGGGAAGCCGAGGTAGATGACACGAATGAGATCGCTCAACACCGGTAAGTGCGACAGCGGAGACCGGTGCGGCATCAGCTTCACGTAAGGGAGCCAAAAACCACGCAGCGGTCCCCACCGATAGTATGCATCCGATTTCAAATCGAGGTCCGGGGAGAGCCAGAACGTCCCGATAAGTGCACCGAGGAAAAGGGTAGTCGGGATATCGACATCAATAAAAGGCGTGGCAATCGCTAAAGCACCGATTGCCACGAGGTTCGTACGCGTATGTGTCTTGCCGCTAGCCATTAATGGATCGTCCGGTATACACCGATGACCTTCCCTAAAATGGATACGTTATCGAAATACATCGCCTCAAGTTCATCGTTCTCCGGCTGGAGTCGGACTTTCGACGCCTCTTTGTAGATCCGCTTGACGGTCGCCTCACCCTCGTCCGTCATCGCGACGACAATCTCTCCATTGTCTGCCGTGTTTTGTTGTCTCACGAGTACGCGGTCCCCGTCGAGGATTCCGGCGTTGATCATCGAATCGCCAGAGACGGAGAGCATATACACGTTATCCGAACCGACGATATGGGCCGGGAGCGGGAAGTGTTCTTCCACGTTCTCGATCGCCGTAATCGGTGTTCCGGCCGTAACTTTCCCGATAACCGGGACGTACATGACCGTCTCACGCTCCTCGATTGACGGGGCGTCCTCGCTCAACACTTCGAGCGCACGCGGTTTTGTCTTATCGCGCCGAATCAATCCACGTTTTTCAAGACGGTCCAAGTGACCGTGCACGGTCGAGCTCGATGCGAGACCGACCGCTTCACCAATTTCTCGGACTGACGGGGGATAACCTTTCGTCCGAACTTCAGCTTTTATAAAATCAAGAATCTGTTGCTGTCTTGCTGACATTTTTTTCAATGGATTTCACCTCGTTTATGTCGAATAACCTGCGAACGCATCCTATTCTTTATGGATTTATTTTAACACAAGAACATATGAGCGTACAAACATTCGTTCGTTTTTTCTTGACCGAACAGAGGTTCCTGTTTTATGATGAGAACAGATAAACGAACAGACGTTCCTAAGAACGCATATTCTCATATTTGGAGGCGGTTCAAATGAAAGATACAATCAACGGATTTATATTGGTCGGAATGGTAGTGCTCGGGATGTTCGCCTTTTACTTAGTCGGCGAGTTTCGCCAAGGCGAAGTTGGTGAGCCGACAGTGATGACGGTCGAAAGAAGTATCGAACAAGAAGTTGCGTTCAACGAAGCGGAGACGCTCGAAGCCCAGCTGTTAGCGGAACGTGCGGAAAAAGAAGAACGGAGAACGACGTGGTTCGCCGCTGAATGATCGATTTGGATTGCGAACACCCGCTCATCCTGTGTATCGTAAAAGGATGACTGGAAAGAAAGGAAGTGACGAGATGCGAGTCGTCATTTATTGTCGCGTATCGACGAACAAGTCCACTCAGGAAACCTCGCTCACGAGGCAAGAAGCGGAATTGTTACAGATGGCCAAACGTCTCGATGCGGAAGTGATCGATGTGATCACCGAACAAGAGAGCGGTTTCGAGGTCAACCGGACGGGTCTGCTCGATCTGTTAGAGCATGTGTCGGCGTCAAAGCTCGATGCCGTGCTCGTGAGCGATGACAGTCGCCTCGGCCGAGGGAATGCAAAAATCGCCATCTTGCATACGCTCATGAAGCATAACGTCCGGCTGTTGACAATGCAGTCGTCCGACGAATACGTCGTCTCCGACGCCGAGAAGATGGTGCTTGAGATTGTCAGCGTCGTCGAGGAGTATCAACGGAAGATTCATAACGCCAAGATATCGCGCGGCATGCGCCGGGCGGTCGCGAACGGCTTCAACCCGCAACGCAACATTCAGCACCATGACCAAGGTGGGAGGAGCCGGATCGAAGTGCCGATCGAGGAGATCGTCCAACTCCGGGAGCGGGGGCTCACCTTCGCTGAAATTGCGGCCACGCTCCGCGGATTCGGCTACGAAGTCTCGAAAGCGACTGTGAACCGTCGCTATTTGGAACATGTGGCAGTGCCAGAAACTTGATTCCTGCGCCCTGATTTTGTACAGTAGAACTACAAATTCAGTAGAGAGGGGGCGAACCATTATGTTAGCACCCGAACAATTGGAGCGGATTAACTTCCTCGCCAACAAGGCAAAGACAGACGGTTTGTCACAACAAGAGATGGACGAGCAACAAGCGTTGCGTCAACAATATTTAAAAGCGTTCCGTCAATCGTTCAAATCCCAGATGATGGGCATGAAAGTCGTCGATCCGGAAGGCAACGACGTGACACCAGAAAAACTAAAAGACGAACAGAACCGACACCGTTCTGAATGAACTCGAATGCACATCCTATTTCGTATAGGATGTGCATGTTTGTTATACACGAAGCTCGATAAGGTTCGACCATTCCCTCGAAAACAGACGTATGGAAGTAAACGATTCCAATCAATGTGACATACTATTTAATTAGTTGTGACACACGATTGAGTGTGCTAAAATATGACGGGTAGAAACTTTCTTAACAACAGAGAGGATGAAATTAGTGGAAACAACTACTAAAGAATTATTAGCGATTAACTCGATTCGGACGCTCTCGATTGATGCTGTCCAACAAGCGAACTCAGGTCACCCAGGTATGCCGATGGGTGCGGCCCCGATGGCGTTCACGCTTTGGACAGACAAAATGCGTCACAACCCGAAAAACCCGAACTGGTTCAACCGCGATCGGTTCGTCCTTTCAGCGGGACACGGTTCGATGCTGTTGTACTCGCTGCTTCACTTGTCTGGTTACGACCTTTCACTCGACGACCTCAAGTCGTTCCGTCAAAAAGACTCGAAGACGCCAGGACACCCTGAGTATCGTCACACGGCTGGTGTAGACGCGACGACGGGACCACTCGGTCAAGGGATTGCGATGGCTGTAGGTATGGCAATGGCTGAGAAGCATTTGGAAGCAACATACAACCGCGACGAGTTCAACGTGGTTGACCACTATACGTTCGGAATTTGTGGAGACGGTGACTTGATGGAAGGTGTGTCGGCTGAGGCTGCCTCACTCGCCGGTCACTTGAAACTCGGTAAACTCGTCGTCTTGTATGATTCAAACGACATCTCGCTTGACGGGGATCTCCATAAGTCGTTCTCGGAAAGCGTAGAAGATCGATTCAACGCTTACGGATGGCAAGTCATTCGCGTCGAGGATGGAACGGACATCGATACGATCGCCAAAGCGATCGACGAGGCGAAAGCTGAGACGTCTAAACCGACGATGATTGAAGTGAAGACGGTCATTGGTTTCGGTTCACCGAATAAATCAGGTAAATCGGCATCACACGGCGCTCCACTTGGAGAAGCAGAAATCGAGCTCACGAAACAGTTCTATAAATGGGAAGGCGAGAACTTCTACGTCCCGAACGAAGTGTACGACTTGTTCAACGATAAAGTCGTTGAGCCTGGCGCTAAAGCTGAGTCGGATTGGAACGAGCTCGTCGCAGCCTACAAATCGGCTCATCCTGAACTCGGTGCTCAGTTCGAACGTGCGATGAACAACGAACTTCCTGAAGGTTGGGATAGCGAGTTGCCAACGTTTGAAGTCGGTTCGAAAAAAGCGACGCGCCAAACGAGCGGAGAAGTCTTGAACGCGATTGCGAAATCGGTACCGACATTGTTCGGTGGATCGGCTGACCTCGCCGGCTCGAACAACACGATGATTAAAGGCGCGGCTGACTTCGACGAAGATCCGGCTGGCCGTAACATCTGGTTCGGTGTCCGTGAATTCGCAATGGCGGCAGCTGTCAACGGGATGGCACTTCACGGTGGCGTACTTCCTTACGGCGCAACGTTCTTCGTCTTCTCGGATTACCTCCGTCCAGCGGTCCGTCTCGCTGCACTCATGGGAATTCCGTCGACATTCGTTTTGACGCATGACTCGATCGCAGTCGGTGAAGACGGTCCGACGCACGAACCGGTCGAGCACTTGATGAGCTTCCGGGCGATGCCGAACTTGTCAGTTCTCCGTCCGGCAGACAGTAAAGAGACGATCGCCGCTTGGAAACAAGCGATCACGACGACGTCAGCTCCGTCACTTCTCGTCTTGACACGTCAAGCGTTGCCAGAACTCGTAGGAACATCTGTCGAAGACGCGGCGAAAGGTGCCTACGTCGTCGCAGGTAAGTCTAGCGAAGCGGACGTCCTTCTTCTCGGTACAGGCTCAGAAGTCCATGTCCTCGTCGAAGCACGCGAGCAACTCGCTGCTGAAGGCGTGAACGCTGCTGTCGTCTCAATGCCGTCATGGGAACTGTTCGAAGCCCAATCGGCAGAGTACAAGGAATCAGTTCTTCCTTCGTCGATCACGAAACGCGTCTCGCTTGAAGCAGGTTCGACGCTCGGATGGTACAAATACGTCGGATTCGGCGGTAAAGTGCTTGGAATCGACAAGTTCGGTGCCTCGGCTCCTGGAGACCTCCTCATGAAAGAATACGGCATGTCGGTCGAGAACGTCGTCGACGCTGTCAAATCACTATAATTATCATTAAAAACGTGTGATGGCCTAGACGATGTCTAGGTCATCACTTTTTTTTCTGACGACTAGCGAATTAGCGCAATATAGTGTATAGTAAAAAACGATGTTTCATATGGTAGAGGAGGTAAAACCTTGAGTACATTTATTTGGATTCTTCTTGTCGTGGCAGCACTTATCGGGGGTATCGCGATCGGGTTCTTCATCGCTCGTAAATACATGATGAACTACCTTGAACAGAACCCACCAATCAACGAAGACATGATTCGTACGTTAATGATGCAGATGGGTCAAAAGCCGTCACAGAAAAAAGTCAACCAAGTGATGCGTGCCATGAACGTTCAAGCGAAGAACGAAAAAAAATCATAATGAGTCACCGAAGCACTTCGCACCCGCGAAGTGCTTTTTTTATTCATCTTTTGTTCGACAATCGAACAAACTTTCGCTACCATAAATGAATAGTCTTATTTCAAGATATAGGGGGCGTTTCAGATTCGTGTATTTAAACAATTAGCTTGGTTCTTCAGGCTCGAATGGCGGACGTATGCAGTCGGTATCGTCTTGCTCATGTTTGTCGCCGCACTCGAGCTCATACCGCCGCGCATTATCGGCCGAGTCATCGATGGGATGAACCAAGGTTCGCTCGAAGCGGACTTGCTGTGGATGCTGCTAGGAGGCCTTGCGGCTGTCGGGATCGGAAACTATGTGGCGCGCTTTTTTTGGCGCTACTTTATTTTCGGGGCCTCGATCCGGCTCGGACGCCTGCTCCGGAGCCAACTGTATCGTCACTTCACGGATTTGGATCAACGGTTTTATAAAAAGTCGCGTGTCGGTGATTTGATGGCGCACGCGACGAACGATGTCCAGGCTGTCTCGACGACGGCGGGGGCGGGTATTTTGACGCTCGTCGACAGTGTGACGATGGGTACGTTCGTCATCATCACGATGGTGACGACGATCAGCTGGAAGCTGACGGTCGTCGCTTTACTACCGCTGCCGATCATGGTCATTTTGACGACACGATATGGAAAGATGCTCCATAGCCGGTTCGGTGTCGCCCAAGCGGCATTTTCCGAATTGAATGACAAGGTTCAGGAGAGTGTGAGTGGGATTCGCGTCTTGAAATCGACCGGGGAAGTCGACCACGACGTCGAATCGTTCGAGAAGTTGTCAGATGAAGTCATGGCAAAAAACGTCCGTGTCGCTAAAATTGACGCCTTGTACGACCCGACAATCTTCGGGATCGTCGGATTATCTTACATATTGTCGATCGGCTACGGGGCCTACTTGATTGAACAAGGCGAGCTCACAATCGGTCAAATCGTCAGTTTTACCGCTTATCTTAGTCTGCTCACTTGGCCGATGCTCGCCTTCGGTTGGTTGTTCAATATCGTCGAACGTGGTCGGGCTTCGTACGACCGGATCGAGCGCATGCTCGCCATCAAGCCGGAGATCCAAGACGATCCGATGGCGGCGACGAAACTGGATCATTCCGAGCTCGAGGCGGATATCGGTTCGTTCCGTTATGACGATACGACCGTGCTGCGTGATGTCATGTTCCGGATCGAGCGTGGCAAAACACTCGGGATTGTCGGTCGGACCGGTTCTGGTAAGACGACGATCGTTCGATTGTTGACCCGTGAATATGACGTGACCGACGGTAAAATCAAAATCGGCGGCGTCAATGTTCGTCAAGTCAAAAAATCACTTCTACTAGATAAAGTCGCCCTCGTCCCGCAAGACCACTTCCTGTTCTCGGATTCGATTGCGAGCAATATCGCCTTCGGAAAACCGGAAGCAAAAATGGATGAGATCATGGAGGCTGCCAAAATCGCCGAAGTGCATGACGACATCTTAAGGTTGCCGGAAGGGTATGCCACGCTAGTCGGTGAACGCGGCGTAACGCTCTCGGGGGGACAGAAGCAACGTATCTCGATTGCCCGGGCGCTTATGATCGAGGCCGATCTCTTAATCCTTGATGACGCGTTGTCGGCTGTCGATGCGAAGACGGAAGAAGCCATCATCGAACATTTCCGTGTCGGCAATCCGGAGCAATCTCGATTGATCGTCGCCCACCGTCTGTCGGCAGTGGAGCATGCCGATGAGATCCTCGTACTCGCTGATGGCCAAGTCATTCAGCGAGGCCGACACAACGATCTCATTCGAGAACCGGGCTGGTACAAAGAAACGTACGACCGCCAACAACTTGAGGCGATCGTGGAAGGAGGGGGCCACCATGAAGCATGATATTCAAGAATGGTCGGTCATCAAGCGGTTATTGGCCTATACGAAACGATACGGCCGGCCGCTCAGCCTCGCCTTCGTCTTTTTACTTCTTGCGACGGGAGCGAAGCTTGCCGGACCGTTTTTAATCAAAGTGTTCATCGATGAGTTCGTGACACCGGGCGTCTATCCGACGAATTGGGTCGTCACGCTGCTCGTCGTCTATATGGTGTTACACATCTCGGCCGTCATCTTCGACTATTTACAATCGATTGCGTTTCAGAAGATCGCCCTTAAAATCGTCCAAAATATTCGAATGGACATCTTCCGTCATGTGATGGGGCTGCGTCTCGCCTATTTCGACCGGACGCCGGCGGGTGTGCTCGTCTCCCGGATCACGAACGACACGGAAGCGGTGAAAGAGTTATACGTCGGCGTGATGAGCACGTTCGTCCAGTCAGGCGTTCAATTGCTCGGGACGTATATCTTCCTGTACATTTTAGAGCCGACGCTCGCCACGATCGGGCTCGTCCTCCTCCCGTTGTTTTGGCTCATCATTTGGGCGTATCGCCGGTACTCGACTAAATACTTTGCCCAAGTCCGTGATTTGTTATCGCAACTGAACGCGCA
Organism: Exiguobacterium sp. SH31; assembly: GCF_001816105.1. Taxonomy (NCBI): domain Bacteria; kingdom Bacillati; phylum Bacillota; class Bacilli; order Caryophanales; genus Exiguobacterium; species Exiguobacterium sp. SH31. The sequence continues at coordinate 32,090 of NZ_LYTG01000011.1, read as the reverse complement.
GTTGAGCGAGTCGATCAACGGGATGGGTATCGTTCAACAATTCCGTCAAGAAGAGCGTCTCGTCCGTCAGTTCGAAGCGACGAACGAGGCGCATCAAGAAGCACGGTTCAAGAACTTGAAGCTCGATAGTATGTTGCTCCGCCCGATCATCGAGCTGTTGCTTGCGTTCTCGATCATCGGTTTGCTCGGCTACTATGGCTTCCTGTCGATGACGGAACAAGTTCAAGTCGGGGTCGTCTATGCGTTCATCAGTTACATCGAGCGCATTTTCCGCCCCGTGCTCGATATCATGCAACGGCTGAGTGAGTTCCAACAAGCGGTCGTCTCGGCAGACCGCGTCTTCAAAGTGCTCGACACCGATGAACCGGCGCCAGGAAAAAGTCTTTCCGGCGAGGCAGCGATCGAGGCAGGAGAAGTTCGGTTTGACGATGTCACGTTCAGTTATGACGGGGAAGTCGATGTTTTGAAGAACATCTCGTTCGTCGCCAAGCCGGGTGAGACGGTCGCGCTCGTCGGTCACACGGGGAGCGGGAAAAGCTCGATCATCAACTTGCTCACTCGGTTTTATCCGTATGAAGGGGGACAGATCACCATCGACGGACACCCGCTCGAACAGTTCGAGGAAGTGGAACTTCGCGATAAGATCGGTCTCGTCTTACAAGACCCGTTCTTGTTCAGTGGCACGATCGAGGATAATTTAAAATTGTTCAACCCGACAGTTGATTCCGATAAAGTACGCCAGTCGGCGGAGTTTGTCCAAGCGAATACGTTCATCGAAAAACTCGAGACGGGGTATGGTCATACAGTCGGCGAACGGGGAGCGACGTTCTCGAGCGGGGAACGGCAGTTGCTCGCCTTCGCCCGAACGGTCGCTCGTGATCCGAAAATACTGATCTTGGACGAGGCGACGAGCTCGATCGACACGGAGACGGAGGAGCGGGTACAGTTCGCCCTCGACCGGATGCGTCGTGGACGAACGACGATCGCGATCGCCCACCGCTTGTCGACGATACAGGATGCCGACTTGATTCTTGTCTTACATCGCGGCGAGATCGTCGAACGGGGCAACCATCAGGCCTTATTGAAGCATGATGGATTATACAAAAAAATGTATGAGTTACAGTCAGGACAACGTCTGATGTCATAATCTTCAAAGGATACCTTAAGGGGTGTCCTTTTTTCCATGGAAAAAGCTCGCCACAAAAGATGTGACGAGCTGAAGTAAGTAGTCAATTTAAGTTGTCTGTTAGCTGTTTCGAAAGGACGTGAGACGTGATTAACGTGTCTAGCTCTTGGCTGACATGAATCACTTCTGGAGACGTCCAACTGTACTGCGAGGCGATTTCATACAGTTCATCGCGTTTTTGTTCAATGGCATAGTGTAAGGTTTCAGCTGTGATGACCGCCACGGTATTTCCCCCATCGTATTAAAATAGAACCTGGTGAAGTAGAATATCCAAATCTTAGCATTCAACACTACACATCACAAGTTACATTTCCATTTCAATGATTACAAAATCGGACGAAGTGGACGGAGAAAAGATGCGAGCATTTTGAAATGGTTTTCGCTATAATGAGGCTGAAAGGTGGAAAAACGCATGGAAGTCACTTTATGGCTCGCTTTTGGGGCGGGCGTCTTGTCTTTTTTATCACCGTGTACGCTGCCGCTCTATCCGGTCTTTTTGTCGTATATCACAGGGGTATCTGTCTCTGACTTGAAAAGCGAAGGGCTCCGGCAACGGACGGCTTGGTTTCATACGTTCTCATTCTTATTTGGATTCTCGATCGTCTTTCTCGTCCTCGGTTTATCGACTTCGTTGATCGCCGACTTCTTCATTCAATTTAAAGATAGTCTACGCATGTTCGGGGCAATCCTTATTTTTGTGTTCGGGGTCTTTTTAGCGGGGCTGTGGCAACCGCGCTTCATGATGCGCGAAAAGAAACTCGCACTTGGAGAACGGAAGAGCGGGTATTTTGGGACCGTGTTGATCGGAATCGGATTCGCAGCCGGATGGACGCCGTGCACAGGACCAATTCTCGCCGGGGTGATCGCACTGGCTGCGTCTAACCCGAGCCAAGGCATGGGGTATATGCTCGCTTACGTCATCGGGTTCTCGATCCCGTTTCTCATCATGGCCAGCTTCGTCGGGAAAATTAAATATTTGGCGCGCAACAGCGCGAAAGTGGCAAAGTTCGGAGGCTATTTGATGATGGCTTTCGGAGTCGTATTATATTTTGATGGAATGAACCGCTTCGCTGCCTGGATGAGCGAATTAGTGGGATTCACCGGATTCTAAAGGGGCTGACCATATGTCGATATTTTGGGGATCGACTCTCGTCGCATTGCTGATGGGGGTCATCGCGAGTTTCGTTCGCGTGAAGGCATCGGCCCGACCGACGAATGCGAAAAAAATCTTGATTCCACCGCTCGCGATGTCGACGGGCATGCTGCAATTTGTAGTGCCGGCTTTTCGTCTGACTTGGCTCGAAGTCGGGGAGGCGCTTGTCGTAGGCTTGATTTTTAGTATCTTTTTGATCAAGACGTCCAATTTTGAAAAACGTGATGGTGAGGTTTATTTATCCCGCTCGAAAGCGTTTTTCATCGTCGTCTTCGTCTTACTCGCGATCCGGACGGTCATGAAAGCGTTCCTCGGCGACGAGGTCAACATCTTCGCGACGGGCGGCTTGTTCTATTTGATCGCCTGGGGCATGATCGTGCCGTGGCGGATCGCCATGTATCAAAAATATAAGCGCATCGCGACGACATAAACAACGGCATACCTCGAGCGAGGTATGCCGTTGTTTTTCGAATCTTCACTGTTGGAAATAACGCTTATAAGTCATCCAATCGATTTGCTCTTCTTCGAGCGCTTTCTTCAAAAACTTGTGGTCCCGCTTCGGTGTGGCGGCGATATATCCTTTGACGACGAGCTCCGTCGTCATCACTTTCGCTCTCGATTCGAGCGCGAACTGTCCGATCTTGCCGGCGATCTTGCGAATGGCGACATCGCGGAACAGCTCAGGCACTGGCGTGACGAGCCGATCGAGTAGCGTCCGTGTCTCGGGTGTCCACAGGTGGCGTGTCTTCGCGATGTAATCGTCCTCGATATCTAGGAGAGAGCGGCCGTCTTCTTTCGGCATCCGTTTTAAAAACTTACGGAACATGAAGTATCCGCCGATCGTCATCAACCCGATCATCACAAATCCCCAGAAGACAATGAAATACATCATCAAGTTTTCTGGCATCGTCTTTCCCCCGTTCTTTCATTTCACAATCATTCAAGCTTAGTATACAAAAAAGACCGCGAATACAAAAGCATGAGCATCCTATAATGATGGACGAAACGACACCGTTTCGTTAGAATAGAGAGCGTTGCAGTCAGAAATGAGAATGAAGTTGAAAGTCTGGAAGGGAAAGGACAATATATGAACCAATTAAAACAAGAAGTAGAGAAACGCCGCATTTTCGGCATCATCTCCCACCCGGATGCCGGTAAGACGACACTCACGGAGAAATTGCTCTTACACGGGGGAGCGATCCGCGAAGCGGGGACGGTCAAAGCCCGCAAAAACTCAAAACACGCCAAGTCCGATTGGATGGAAATCGAGAAACAACGGGGCATCTCTGTCACGTCTTCTGTCATGCAGTTCGTCTATCGCGACAAGGTCGTCTCGATCATGGACACGCCGGGTCACAACGACTTCGGAGAAGACACGTACCGCGTCTTGACGTCTGTCGACAGCGCGGTCATGGTCATCGATGCCGCCAAAGGGATCGAGACACAGACGAAGAAATTATTCCAAGTCTGTCGTATGCGTGGTATCCCGATCTTCACGTTCATGAACAAGTTGGACCGTCAGGCAAAAGATCCGCTTGAGCTCATGGAAGAACTTGAAGAAGTGCTCGGTATGCCTTCGGTCGCCGTCACATGGCCAATCGGCAGCGGGATGCAGTTCGAAGGTGTGTTCGATCGTATCAAGAACGAGATCCACTTGTTCCGTGGCGAGAAAGGCAAGCTCACGTTGAACGAGGACGGGGTCAACGATCCTGTGCTCGCCAACTACTTGACAGAAGAAAACTTGACGAACTTGCGCGACGAGATCGACCTGTTAGACGGTGCCGGCAACGACATTGACGTCGAGGCGATCCAATCAGGTAAGCTGACACCTGTCTTCTTCGGCACGGCGCTCGTCGACTTCGGGGTGACGTCTTTCTTAGACCACTACCTCGATATGTCGCCGGCCCCAGAGGCCCGTAAATCGAACGTCGGTCCGATCGACCCGACGTCTGAAGACTTCAGTGGTTTCGTCTTCAAGATTCAAGCGAACATGAACCCGGCCCACCGTGACCGCATCGCCTTCGTCCGCATCTGTTCGGGTGTGTTCGAACGGGGAATGGACGTCACGTTGACGCGGACCGGCAAGAAAATCAAACTGAGTCAATCGACGCAGTTGATGGCCAACGACCGTGAGACTGTCGATAAGGCGTTTGCCGGTGACGTCATCGGGATTTACGATTCTGGGACGTACCAAATCGGTGACACGATCACGACGTCGAAGCAAAAGATCGCGTTCGAGGCGTTGCCGACGTTCCCGCCGGAATTGTTCATGCGCGTCTCGCCGATCAACTCGCTCAAGTCGAAACACTTCCACAAAGGTGTCGAGCAACTCGCCCAAGAAGGAGCGATCCAAGTGTACCGCAACGAGTATAACGAGATTTATCTCGGCGCGGTCGGTCAACTCCAGTTCGAGGTGTTCGAATATCGTCTCAATAACGAGTACGGGGTCGACATCCGGATGGAGCCGGTATCGTACAGTGTCGCTCGTTGGGTGAAGGACAAAGAATTGAAGGCGCTCAAGCCGTTCCAAGACTCACGGAACATGCTCGTGATCGACCGTTGGGAACGCCCTGTGTTCTTGTTCGCCAACGAGTTCACGTTTGACCGTTTCAAAGAACGCTATGAAGATGAGTTGACGCTCGTCGACGCACTCGATGTCAATGTCGAGATCGGTGCCGAATAAGCTAGATTGTAAAGGCGGCCTTAGATGGCCGTCTTTTTTTCGTGTTTTGAGATGATCGGAGCAATTGATAAGTTTTACTTATGACTAATTTGTGACGGAATGTATTTTACGTCACGCTATAGTTGTATTATGATAAACATGTGATAAGTAAGCGATTACGGCAACTGCTGTGGTCGTCGCTTTCAAAAAGGGGGAAATTGTATGGAACAGACGAACGTAGTAGACGCTTTTTCATCTCGGACACAGTTCGAGGTCAACGGACAAGCTCACGATTATTACCGACTTAAAAAGTTAGAGGAAGATGGGGTGACGGAACTCAGCCGCCTCCCGTACTCGATTCGCGTCTTGCTCGAATCAGTTTTGCGTCAACAAGACGGCCGTGCCATCACGAAAGAACACGTCGAGAACTTGGCAAAATGGGGTACTGCCGGAGTCTCGAAAGACATTGACGTACCGTTCAAACCGGCTCGCGTCGTCTTGCAAGACTTCACGGGTGTCCCGACTGTCGTCGACCTCGCTTCACTTCGTAAAGCGATGGCTGACCTTGGTGGCGACCCGAACAAAATCAACCCGGAAATCCCGGTCGATCTCGTCGTCGACCACTCGGTCCAAGTCGATGCCTACGGATTCGCCGGCGCGCTCATGAAAAACATGGACATCGAGTTCGAGCGGAACGAAGAGCGTTACAAATTCTTACGTTGGGCGCAGACTGCGTTTGACAACTACCGTGCCGTACCACCGGCGACGGGAATCGTCCACCAAGTCAACCTCGAGTACTTGGCGTCGGTCGTGCTTGAAAAGAATGATGGGACAGGAAATGTCGCGTATCCAGATTCACTCGTCGGAACGGATTCGCACACAACCATGATCAACGGACTCGGTGTCCTCGGCTGGGGTGTCGGCGGAATCGAAGCCGAAGCGAGCATGCTCGGCCAACCGTCATACTTCCCGGTACCAGACGTCGTCGGCGTCAAGATCATCGGTGAGGTCAACCCAGGTGTCACAGCGACAGACGTCGCGCTCGTCGTGACCGAGATGCTCCGTAACGAGAAGGTCGTCGGCAAGTTCGTCGAGTTCTTCGGACCGTCGCTCCACACGATGCCGCTCTCTGACCGGGCGACGATTGCTAACATGGCGCCTGAATACGGGGCGACTTGCGGCTTCTTCCCGGTCGATACGGAAACGTTGAACTACATGCGTACGACAGGTCGCTCAGAAGAGTTGATTGACCTCGTCGAGGCGTACTCGAAAGCGAACGACATGTTCTACACACCTGATCAAGCCGATCCGGCGTTCACAAAGACGCTCACGCTCGACTTGTCTAAAGTAGAACCTTCACTCGCAGGCCCGAAACGTCCGCAAGACCGCATCAACTTGTCTGACTTGCATACGGCGTTCATCGACAGCTTGAGCGCACCGGCCGGACACAGCGGCTTCGGTCTCGACCGTGCCGAGCTCGACAAGAAAGCTGCCATCCATTATGAGGATGGACCGGTCGACATGCAGACGGGTGACGTCGCAATCGCGGCGATCACGAGCTGTACGAACACGTCGAACCCTTACGTCATGGTCGGCGCTGGCCTCGTGGCCAAGAAAGCCGTCGAACGTGGACTCACGGTACCGAAATACGTGAAGACGTCGCTCGCCCCGGGCTCGAAAGTCGTTACTGACTACCTCGATAAAGCCGGACTCACGACGTACCTCGACCAGCTCGGGTTCAACACGGTCGGTTACGGCTGTACGACATGTATCGGGAACTCTGGGCCGCTCGACCGCGAAGTCGAAGAGACGATCACGTCGAACGATCTTCTCGTGTCGTCTGTCCTCTCGGGTAACCGTAACTTCGAAGGCCGCGTCCATCCGCTCGTCAAAGCGAACTTCTTGGCGTCACCGCCACTCGTCGTCGCTTACGCGCTCGCAGGGTCGGTCAACTTCGACATCATGAATGAATCATTCGGGACGGATAAAGACGGCAACGAGGTCTTCTTCAAAGACATCTGGCCGTCAAACGATGAGATCAAGATGGTCGTCCAAGACGTCGTCTCGCCGGAAGCGTTCCGTAAAGAGTATGACACGGTGTTCACGGGCAACGAACGTTGGAACGCACTCGCCGTCCCAGAAGGTAACTTGTACGACTTCTCGGACGACTCGACGTACATCCAAAACCCGCCGTTCTTCGAAAACCTCGAACCGGAAGCGGGCGTTGTGCTCCCACTTAATGGTCTTCGTGTCATCGGTAAGTTCGCCGATTCGGTTACGACTGACCACATCTCGCCGGCAGGAGCGTTCTCGAAGACGACACCAGCTGGGCAATACCTGCAGTCGAAAGGCGTCGCGCCGCTCGACTTCAACTCATACGGGTCGCGTCGTGGTAACCACGAAGTGATGATGCGCGGTACGTTCGCGAACATCCGTATCCGTAACCAAGTCGCGCCTGGCACAGAAGGCGGGTACACGACGTACTGGCCGACAGGTGAGATCATGCCGATGTATGATGCGGCTATGAAATATAAAGAGCAGGGCACAGGCTTGATCGTGCTCGCCGGAAACGACTACGGCATGGGCTCGTCGCGTGACTGGGCAGCCAAAGGTACGAACCTGCTCGGTATTCGTGCCGTCATCGCCCAAAGCTTCGAACGGATTCACCGTTCAAACCTCGTCATGATGGGTGTGTTACCGCTTCAGTTCATGGACGGGGAGTCTGCGGAATCACTCGGACTGACAGGCGAAGAGGCACTCGATATTCAAGTCGATGAGTCGGTACGTCCGCGCGACATCTTGAACGTCACGGCCACGCATGAAAACGGCACCGTGACAGCGTTCAAAGTCGTCGCCCGCTTCGACTCGGAAATTGAGATCGACTACTACCGTCACGGCGGGATCCTCCAGATGGTCCTCCGTAACAAATTGAAATAAGCGTCAAACCTTCCTTTGAAAAAAGGAAGGTTTTTTTCGTGAATATGCGAATATAAGGTGAGATGGTCAAAGATAACGGGAAAGGAACGGGGAGAGGGGGGAGTGTATGGAGCGACAAACACGGTCAGGTAAAAATTGGTGGCAGCGTCTGACTCAAAAAGAAGACGTGGTCGAGCAAGAAGTCGATATCACGTTGCCGCAGCTACGAGAAGCCATTCATGAGTATGAACAGACGTTACCGAAAGGGGTCAACCGGACGGTGCTGTTGGACGAGTCCCAAGAGATCGATCTCGGACGTTTGAAACGTCACTTGCCAGGCAAACCAAGACAGCGGTTTTACATGTCAAAAGAGACGTTCCACATCGCCCCAGAGGACGAGCGTGACGTCGTCTATGAAATGGACCAGGTGCAGCGGGCGCTCGACTTATATTTCGAGCAAGAAAAAAAATTACCGCTACGTAAATTCCAACAGACGGCGCAAATTGATTTGACGCGTCTGCGTGAAGGCGGCTATTTGAAAGTGTTGCCAAAACGGCCCTATTACGTCGTCGATGAGACGTTGATCGTATCGTTAGAACCGAAGTCGACCGAGTGACGAGATGCCATCGTCACTTTTTTCATCGTGACACGAGCGAACACGTTTTCGGGTTGTGCCGAGATTGTAAACTGTGTTAGGGTGGAAAACGTATATGAAAATAAGAAAATTGAATAGGAGTGAGATTATGGAAAGAAAAAGCCAAGTGACGACCGTCTTTATCGTATCAGCTATCATTACGGTCCTCTTTACGATTTGGGGAATCTTCCCTGAAAGCTTGCTCGGAAACGCAAGCCTGATCAACGTGACGACGAAGCTGCAAGATTGGCTCTCGAACGGGATGGGCTGGTTCTATCTGCTCAGCGCGACCGGGATTTTACTCGTCGCGATTTTTTTAATCTTTTCGCGCTTCGGGTCGATCCGACTCGGAAAAGATACAGACCGACCAGATTTCGGATATTTGACATGGTTCGCCATGTTGTTCAGCGCCGGGATGGGAATCGGCCTTATCTTCTGGGGAGCGGCGGAACCGTTGCTTCACTTCCACACACCGCCGTTCGAATCTAGCAGCCCCGAAGGAAACGCGCGTACGGCGATGCGTTACGCCTTCTTCCATTGGGGCTTCCACCCGTGGGCGATTTACGCGATGATCGCTCTCGCGATCGCGTACTCGACGTTCCGCAAAGGGCGTCCGGCGACAATCGGGGAGACAATCGGTTCACTCGTCAACGACCGCTATGAACGTCCGGTCAAACAGATGGTCGATATTTTGGCCGTCGTCGCAACAGCGTTTGGGGTCGCGACGTCGCTCGGATTTGGTGCCCAGCAGATTGCCGGTGGACTTCATTACTTAATTCCGGGCGTGCCGAACGCGTTTTCGACGCAGTTGATCATCATCGCTGTCGTGACGGTGCTGTATATGATCAGTGCCTCAACCGGATTAGATAAAGGGATTCGCATACTCAGTAATACGAACATCTTCCTCGCCATCGTCCTGCTCGTCGCGACGCTCATCGCGGGACCGAGCGCATTCATTCTTAACTTGTTCACGCAGACGATCGGGACGTACTTGCAACAGCTACCGTCGGTCAGCTTCCGCACAGCCGCCTTTGAACCGGCGGAACGTGAATGGATCAACGGCTGGACGATCTTCTACTGGGCGTGGTGGATTTCTTGGTCACCGTTCGTCGGGACGTTTATCGCCCGTGTCTCAAAAGGTCGGACGATCCGTGAGTTCATCATCGGAATCTTGCTCGTACCGACATCGTTCGGACTGCTTTGGTTCTCTGTCTTCGGCGGATCGGCCATTTGGGCTGATTTGTTCGGTGGAGCGAACTTGATTGACGCGGTCAACGAGATTGGAACGGAAGTCGGGCTGTTCGCCTTGTTCGAGACGTTCGGCGGATTCGGGACGGTACTAAGCATCATTGCCATCTTCTTGATCTCGACGTTCTTCATCACATCAGCCGACTCGGCGACATATGTGCTCGGAATGCTGACGACAGGAGGGAAACTCATCCCACCGATGCGGATCAAGTTGATTTGGGGCTTCATTCAATCATCGATCGCAGCCGTGCTCTTGTATGCGGGTGGTCTCGGCGCGCTTCAAGCCGTCGCGATCCTTGTCGCCTTCCCGTTCATCTTCGTGCTGATTCTGATGATCGTCGCCTTGTTCAAGGACTTGGCCGATGAACCGGACGAACGGGATAAATGGATTGAAAGTTATAAGCGTGATGAAGATAAACTTGGATAAAATTATAGGGTCTCAGTCGAGGCCCTTTTTTTAGTTGTAAATGTTTTGCATGGCACCCTCGCTAGTGTAGGATAGTAAGTGAAGAATATTGGGAGGGCATGTTATGAAACGAGAAGTGAAAAAGCGGCTCAGTTGGATCATTTTTGCCGGCATCCTCATCGTCGGGGCTCTGCTCGCTTATAATTTTTATTTGGTCACCAACTTGAATGATGATGATGACAATGGTCGTGAGAATCGGACCGAACCGTTCTACACGTCCGTCGAAATCGGCTATGAAGAGAAGAAGTTGCCAGAAAACGGGGAGACGCTCGAAGTTCGCAACTACCTCGTCACGTACGATGAGAACGGACATTTCGTATCCGAGGTCGTATCGGGACCGAACGCCGGTGCCCGGGCCGAATGGGATGGCACGATGTACCGTGAGTTCAATCCGGAAGGCGACGAAACGAACAGTCAAGAGACGAGTTCGGGTGCAGTCGCTCCCCATCCGTTCTTGTCGCGGGCGACGAACGAACAGATTCGCAAGTGGCTTGATGACGGGACGTTAGGCACGGGTGAAGGTGACGTCAATATCATCGGTCGGACAGCTCAGGCGTTCGTCAAAACGGAATCCGCCGAGGCGGTGCCTGCGGAGTGGGTCGAGAAATACCCATCGATCTTCGACGAAGACGAAAATGAGGAAGCGGTGACGTATTACGTCGATGTGAACGAACGGATTCTGCTCGCTGCTGAGTCACGCAACAACGGGAACTTGTTCCACTCGATTCGCATGACTTCTTTTGAAGCACTATAACCCGACGAGGAGCAGACTGAGACGTCGGCTCCTTTGTCGTCTGAAAGGGAGAACTTTATGAAACAGATCCATTTGGAACAAGTTCAACATGACTTGGAACGGTGGGAACAAGGCAACAAGGTCGATGAAGCGGCGCTCTTGTCCTATGCCCACTGGTCGCGTGCGACAGAGCATAACGACGAGTTGATCCGGACGTTGACACTGCTTTCGACGAGACGGTTGCAGCACAACCAAACAATCGACCCGCTCCTCAATCGCTGGGTGAAGGAACTCGAGTCGCTCGGCGCTTTACCTGCTGAACTGAGGGTCAGCCAACTGAATGAGAAGTTGCGCCGGTTCAGACAATCGCTCCATGTCGATTGGCCGACTCTTCGCGAAGCCGACTACGCCTCGATGAAAGTCCAAATTTTGACCGAGTACGAAGCGAAGACGTCCGAACTGCTCGATCAGCTCGATCGGTTACACGACGAAATCGAACGGGCCAAGTCAGATCTGCGGGACTCCGAGTTCAAAGATCAATTGGAGCGTTTGTTCGAGGTCGTCATCGAAGCGATGCAAGAAGTCGCGTCACTCGAAGATGACACCGCGTCACTGCTCGCGTCGATGCAAGGCAACTACTTCAGCCGGGAGGCGTTCCGTCGTTTCGGTGAGCGGGTCGGTCTCGTCAAACAACGGATCGATACGATTTGCGAGCTGTTGCCGGAACGTCCACGGGAGGTCCGTTCGAGTGCGATCGAGTCGCTCGAGTCGATGATCGGTCTAACGGAAGTGAAGCAGCGGGTGAAAGCGTGGTATCGGTTCTTGTTGTTTCAAAAAGAACGGGACAAGGCCGGTTTCTCGTCGAAACATCAACCATCGCTCCATCTCGTCTTCACAGGGAACCCCGGTACCGGCAAGACGACGCTCGCCCGGCTCATGGCCGAGATCTATTTCGAGCTCGGTCTTCTCGGACGGCCCGATGTCATCGAGGCAGACCGTTCGAGCCTTGTCGGTGCTTTCGTCGGCCAGACGGAAGAACAAGTCATGAATAAAGTCAAGGAAGCCGAAGGGGGCGTCTTGTTCATCGATGAGGCATACGCGCTCAAACGGCAAGATGCGAGCGGGAGCGATTATGGACAAGCGGCAATCGACACACTCGTCGCCGCGATGACGAGCGGGGAATATGCCGGAAAGTTCGTCGTCATCCTGGCCGGTTATCCGGAAGAGATGCGCCACTTCTTACTCGCGAATCCAGGACTCAGATCGCGGTTCCCTGAATCGAACCATTACGAGCTGCCGAACTACAGCGACGAAGAGCTCGTCGCGATTGGGGAGAAAGTGGCCGAAGAGAACAACTATGTGCTGACGACCGATGCCAAGCGTGCCCTCATCGCCCGGATTGACCGGGAACGAGTCGATGCGACGTTCGGGAACGCCCGGACCGTCCATAACATCTTGCTCGATGCGATGTTCAAAAAAGGATCTCGTTTCGGTGCCGACGCCCCGCTCGACGAGATGGCTTTGTTGACAGAGCTCGATTTTGAAGAGGCGACGAGCGAAGATGGCACGGCTCCGACGCTCGATGACATGATCGGGATGGAAGAAGCGAAGCGACAGCTTCAGGAGATCGAGGCGCTGATCACGATTCAAAGACGGCGGCGCGAGCTCGGGCTGAAGACGGCTCCGGTCCAACTTCACGCCGCGCTTGTCGGCAACAGTGGTACCGGCAAGACGACGTTCGCGCACGTGTACGCTCAGTTGTTGAAGAAGATGGGCTACTTGAAACGGGGACATTTGAAAGTCGTCAGCCGTGCCGACCTCGTCAGCGGCTACGTCGGACAGACGGCTCAAAAGACGAAAGCAGCCATCCGCGACGCGCTCGGCGGGGTATTACTGATCGATGAGGCGTACAGTTTGAACGGCGGTCCGAACGACTACGGACGCGAAGCAATCGATACGCTCGTCGACGAGATGCCGAAGCACGGGGAGAACCTCGTCGTCATTTTGGCGGGCTATGAGGCGCCGATGCGCCGGTTGATCGATTCGAACCCAGGACTCAGCAGCCGGATCAAACGAACGATTCAGTTCGAAGACTATTCACTCGCGCAACTTTCCCAAATCGCGAACAGCTATGCCGAGAAGTTCGGTTATGCGTTCGGGGACGGTGTCGAAGCCGCACTGGCCGAACGACTGAAGCATGCAGATAAACCGAACGCACGGACAGCGCTGTCGCTCGTCGATGAGGCGATCGCCCGACAATCGTACCGGCTCATCGCCGAGAACGCCGAGGATAGCGAGTTAAATCAGATTTTAGTAGTAGATATTAAGAGTAAGTTATAATATACTGTATACTGAAAAGAGGGCGATTTGATGCATACGATTCAGATTCCTGTACGATATCAAGAGACAGACATGATGGGGATCGTCTATCATGCGAATTATTTAGTCTACCTTGAGATCGCGAGAACCGAGTTGTTACGACAACTCGGAGTGGAATATAAAGACATGGAACAGGCCGGGTTCGTATCGCCGGTGACGAACGTGACGGTCGACTATAAAAAGAGCGTCACGTTCGGAGACACGGTCAACGTGCGCGTCTGGGTCGACAGTTATTCGAAGATCCGTACCGTCTACGGATATGAGTTGACCGACCAAAACAATGATTTGGTCGGGACCGCGAAGACGACGCATGTCGTCGTGAAGCGCGGCGATTTCAAACCGATCCGGCTCGACCGGGAATTCCCGGCATGGCACAATATGTATTTGAAAGTCTTGAGCCCGGTTCAATAACAGTCGTTCCTTTGTACCGTCAGTGTGGTATCATATCTTGACGGTATTTTTTTGTATGAAGAAAGGGGAAGATCGCATGCGAAAACCATCTATGTTGATGGTGTGCTGCGCCTTGACGCTCACGTTAGTGGGATGTACGACAAGCGAACAAGCTGATCCGAACGAACCGATAGAACAACCGACCGTGTCTGACACGGAGAAGCCGGCGGAAACGCCGACTGATAACGAGACGGCACCGGCAGAACCAGCTCCGGAAGCAGAAGAGCCGGCCGAAACGGATAAGGACGAACAACCGGCGACCGAACCAGAGCCGCCGGTCGAGGAAGAACCAGTGGCCGAGCCGAGTCAACCGATTGAATTGAACGGGCAAGCAAATCTTGAGTTGGACGCACTCGTCCTCGTCAATAAACAGATTGCCTTGCCGAGTGATTATCAACCGGCCGATTTGGTGCCAGCGAACATCGATTTCGTCGATTCGGCGACCGGTGAGCGTAGAATGTTGCGTAAAGAAGCGGCCCGTGCCATCGAGTCACTCATGAAGGACGCGAAAGCGGCCGGGATTGACTTGAAAGGGACGAGCGCGTTCCGGACGTATGCGTATCAAGTACAGTTGTTCAACGCCTACGTCGCGCGTGACGGCAAGGAGCAGGCCATGAAGTACTCGGCGCCTCCGGGACACTCAGAGCATCAGACAGGGCTCGCGATCGACGTCTCGAGCGCATCAGTCGGTTATCAACTGACGCAAGAGCTTGAACAGACGACAGAGGGCAAGTGGCTTGCCGATAATGCACACAAGTACGGGTTTATCGTCCGTTACCAACGTGCTTACGAAGCGGAAACCGGTTATATGTATGAACCGTGGCACTTACGATATATCGGGGTAGACCATGCGACGAACGTTCATAAAACGAACGTTCCGTTCGAGCGCTACCTCGAGCAATTAATGGACTAAGGGGAATTGCGATGCCTTACATGACAGAAGTGATGATCATCATCATCAGCTATTTGCTGGGCTCGATCCCGTTCGCGCTCATCGTCGGAAAGCTCGGCTATCGAGTCGATGTGCGAGAGCATGGGAGCGGGAACTTAGGGACGACGAACACGTTCCGCGTGCTCGGAAAAAAAGCGGGGACGCTCGTATTGTTAGGAGATATGGGGAAAGGGTTGGTCGCGGCGCTGTTGCCGCTCCTGTTCGGTAGCGACATGAGTCTCTTGCTCGCAGGGATTCCGGCCATCATCGGCCACTCGTACCCGATCTTCGCCAAGTTCAAAGGCGGAAAATCGGTCGCGACGAGCGCCGGGATCTTACTCGCGGCGTTCCCGTGGTTCTTCTTCGTCGTCGTCGGGACGTTTATCGTGGCGCTGCTCATCTCGAAGATGGTGTCGCTCTCGTCGATGGCGGCGTCAGCGGTCGGACTCGTGACGGTCGTGACGTATAGCGTCGTCACGAGAGATTGGTTACCGCTCATCGTCATCGTGCCGCTCGCCTTGTTCATCATCATCAAGCACCGTACGAACTGGCAACGGATCCGCGCGGGCACCGAACCGAAAGTGCCGCTGTTCCAAAAGAAAAAATAAAGACGTTGCCGAACGGGACCTGTCTATCAGGTTCCGTTCGGTTTTTGTCGTTTGCGCCGAAACGATTTCGAGCGACCTACCAATTGTTGTGGATTTCCGTGGATTTTTGCTAAAAAGAATGAAAAAAGTGTTGGATTTGCCCGTTCTTTACTTTCAGTTTACGTTAAATTTACATCCGTTCGCTAAAATGGGAGAGGAAGCGATTTTTGCGGAGGAGGCAGGCTTGTGTCGTTAATTGGAGAAGAACGTAAACAAAAGATTGTCGAGTGGATCGAGCGGGAAGGTAAAGTGAAGACGAGTGAACTGATCGAACGGTTGAACGTCTCGGGGGAGTCGATTCGCCGCTACTTAGAAGAGCTTGAGAAAGAACATCGTATCAAACGGGTATACGGCGGAGCCGTCTTGCATCAAAGCGTCTCGTTCCAGCCGATGACGATTTCGAACATGGACGGGATTCGTCGCATCGCCTATACGGCGTTTCAACTTGTCGAAGACGACATGCTACTCTACATCGGGCATGGTGTCGCCCCCGAGCAAGTCGCGTCAAGGCTCCGCGGGCGAAACTTGACGGTCGTCACGCCTTCACTCATGGTCGCGAAAGCGCTATTCGAGCAGCGGGCCAAAGGTGTGTTCACGGGCGATATCCAATTGCTCGGAGGTACGATCGACCCGAAACATCTCGTTACCGTCGGCGAACAAGTGCTTCAACAACTGAAAGCGTACGTGTTCGATATGGCGATCTTGTCTGTCGAAGGGGTCGACGCGACGCTCGGGCTGACGTGTGACGCCCATGGGCTGTCGACTGTGACGCAAGCCGTCATGACGCAGAGCCGCATGTGTTATCTGCTCGCCGACCACACCCAGTTCAATCAACAGAAACGATATCGTGTCTCCGACTTCTCGACGGTGACGACGATCATCTCAGATTTTCCAGAACCGACCGATTGGAAGCGGGTATTGGCCGAACACGAGGTCGAATGGCGTTTCGCTCCATAACTAAAGGAGGAGTCATTTATGATCGAAGTTATCGTCACGACGTTAAATGAAGCGAAAGCAGCGGCACGATACGGGGCGAATCGGCTCGAACTGATTGCCGATATGCGTGCCGGTGGGACGACCCCGAGCTTCGGGACGATCCGTAACGTATTGGAGAACGTCACGATCCCTGTCCACGTCATGATCCGGCCGCATACCGACTCGTTCGTCTACAGCGAAGATGATAGTGAGACGATTTTGGCGGATGTCGGGCTGTGCCGTGAGCTCGGGGCCGACGGGATCGTCTTCGGCGCATTGACGGAAGACGGACGAATCGATGAACGGTTGCTCGGCGAGGTCATCAAGCATAAAGGTGACATGGCGCTCACGTTCCACCGGGCGATCGACGAAGCGGCCGATTTCATTCAAGCGGTGGACGTGTTGAACGGATTTCCAGAAGTCGATCAAATTTTGACGTCCGGGGGAGCGGTGACGGCCGTTGAAGGGATCGGGCGTCTCGAAGCGATGCGTGACGCGGCGACGATGACGATACTGCCTGGAGCTGGGATCACGGCGGACAACGTCGCTCAAATCGTCGCCCGGCTCGATGTTCCTTTTGTCCATGTCGGCAACGGCGTTCGGACGGACAGGAGACTTGATGAGGCGAAATTTCACAACCTGCTCGAGCAAATGAAACGCTAAAAACAGTCGGATGACTGTTTTTTTGCTATAATGAAAAAAACGATAATAAAGGTGACGTCATGCAATCAGCAGTCTATAAACAATTTGCGCTCCGGATGTTGTCCGGAAACTGGGGGATCTCACTCCTTGCCGTGCTCTCGACGATGCTCGTTCAAGCGATGATCACGACGCAACTCGATTTGTCATCGACGGACCCGTTCGTCATGCTCGTCTCGATCGGTCTTTTGTACGGTGCGACCGTCTTGCTCGCCCCGCTCGAGATGGGACGAAACTGGATCTTCCTCGACATCGCCAAAGCGGAAAAACCAAGGTTCGGTCTTTTGCTCGAGTCGTTCGGGTCCGTTAAAGACTATGTCCGTGCCGTCACGTATTACGCCGTGTTCTATCTTGGACTGAACGTGCTCATGCTCTTCTTGATCGTCCCGGGCGTTTGGTTTTACTTGACGTATCGAATGGTCCCGTTCATCCTTCGCGATCAACCTGAACTGTCGGCGTTCGCAGCGATGCGTGAGAGCCGACGCCTCATGCACGGCAAGAAGCAAGTCATGCTTAGACTCTATGCGAGTTTTATCGGCTGGTACGTGCTCGTGCTCATGACAGGCGGGATCGCCTATATCTTCGTCCAGCCGTATCTTCATACGGCGCTCGGCGGCCTCTACCTCGAAATCAAAGCAGAAAAACAAGCAAACGAAACCACGGCCGGCTGAATCTCAGCCGACCGTGGTTTTTTTATGAGCCGTGCCGATCCGACTTCTGTGGATCGGGCGCGTCCTCAAAGTCTTGTCTTTCTTCATTCGTCGCATGTTCATGCCACTTTTTAGCCTGTTCTGTCGCAATCGGTATCGCTTTTTGATCGGAATACCCTTGAGCTATTAGGGCATTGGCGATATCGATCGCTTTCTTTTTGACGAGCGGGTCGAAGTTTTTCAGTGATTCCGGATAATCTTTCATATTCCAAGGCATCATGATCACTCCCTTCTGTACTACTAATTCCACAACAACGTCGATTCAAACGTCCTGGTGCATGTAGTATTCGATGAGCGCCTGTGTCCCGTTCTCACCGTATCCGTTCTCTTCTAAAATCGAATAGAGTCGGTATGCGAGCTCGAGGCTCGGCAGTTTGACACCTAACTCTTTCGCGCTCTCGAGGGCGAGCGCCATGTCCTTGATGAAGTGTTTGATGAAGAAGCCTGGGGAATAATCTTCGACGATCATGCGAGGCACCAGGTTTTCGAGCGTCCAACTGCCGGCCGCGCCCCCACGGATCGTCTGGCGCAATTGATCGGGGTCGAGCCCGGCACGCTTCGTGAAGGCGAGCAATTCGGCGTTGCCCATCATGATGCCGGCGATCGCGATCTGGTTGGCGAGTTTGGCGTACTGGCCGCTCCCGGCGTATCCCATCCGTTCGATCGCTTGCCCCATCGCTTCAAACAGCGGCATTGCTTTCGTGAACGCGAATTCGCCACCGCCGACGAGAACCGATAGCGTCCCGTTCTTGGCGCCGACATCTCCGCCCGTGACCGGGGCGTCGAGCGGGAGCAGGCTACGGTCGATTGCGGCTTCAGCGATTCGTTCGGCGAGCTTCGGTGACGATGTCGTCATGTCGATGACGAGTGTGCCTGGTTCGGCGGAGTCGAGAATCATCCCTTTACCGAAATAGATGCTTTCGACGTCTGACGGATAGCCGACGATTGTGATGACCGCATCGGCGTTTTGACACACCGCTTCGATGGAGTCACACCACGCCACGCCTTCTGCGAGCAGGTCGGCGGCCTTGTCTTTCGTCCGCGTGTACGCTTGGACGGTATAGCCTGCCTTCATTAAGTTTCTGACCATCGATTGACCCATGACGCCGAGTCCGATAAATCCGATTGTCTTCATTGTTGATTTCCTCCTAGTAGTTGCTGTTTAACGAGCCGTTCATATAATTCGTTGTCTTGAAGCAGCGTCTTGTGCGTACCGATTCCGCTAATGCCGCCGTTCTCGAGAACGATAATTTGATCCGCGTGTTGGACGGTCGAGAGGCGGTGGGCGATGACGAGCGTCGTCCGTCCTCTCATGAGCCGGTCGAGCGCCTCTTGGACGACACGCTCGGACTCTGAATCAAGGCTCGACGTCGCTTCGTCGAGCAATAAGATTTGCGGATCGCGGAGCAGCGCCCGGGCGATGGCGAGCCGTTGCCGTTGTCCACCTGATAAGCGGACACCGCGTTCGCCGATTTCGGTCTCGAGGCCGTTCGGCATCACCTCGATGAACGACCAAGCGTTCGCCATTTCACAGGCGTTTTGAATCTCGGTCTCAGTCGCGTCACGCTTCAGGCCGTACAAGATGTTTTGTCGGACCGTTCCCGAGAGGACAGGTGAGTCTTGGGCGACATAACCGATGACTTGCCGCCAGTTGTCGCGGCCGTACGAATCGATGTCGCGGTCGCCATAAAGGATACGACCCGACGATGGAACGTAAAACTGTTCGACGAGCGCGAACAGCGTCGTCTTCCCGGCGCCGCTCCGTCCGACGATCGCGGTCGTCGCCCCGAACGGCACGGTCATCGAGATGGCGTCGATGACCGGTTGCTCATCATAGCGGAACGTGACGTCCTCGAACGTCAGTGTCGACTGTTGGATATTTTCTGTGGTAGCGGCGTAACGTTCCGGTTCGACTGCGAGCAGCTCAGAGATGCGCTCGGTCGCGCCGCGAGCCTTTTGCAGGCGCGTGATGAATTCAGTCATCGTGATGAGCGGGGTGATGATTTGGAACAAGTAGAGCATGAAAGCGAGCAGCGCCCCGGTCGATAACGCCCCGGTCGAGACACGGTACGCCCCGAAACCGAGGATGGCGATCAGCATCGCCGTCAGTGTGACGTTCAAGAGCGGGATCAAGATCGCTTGAATTCGTCCTTCTTTCACACCGTAATTGAACAAGCGTTCAATCCGCCGGCTCCCTTCGGCGACTTCTTCCCGTTCGGTCGCCTGTGATTTGACGAGCCGGATCTCACCGAGCAGCTCGGCGAAAAATCCAGACAATCCGCCAAGTTCGTGTTGCGTCTTCTTGGCGATCGTCCGTAATTTCCGGCCGAGCGGGATGACGATCACGAGCGTCGTCGGGACCGAGAACAAGATGACGAGCGTCATCTGCCAGTCGAGCGTGAACAAGATACCGACGGCCCCGATGACCGACACGAACGACGTGAGCAGCCGGACGCTCTGTTCTGACAACAGCTGTTGTAGCGTCGTCGTATCGTTGTTCAAGCGTGAGACGAGGTCCCCCGATTTGACACCGTCATAGAACGGGATCGGCAATGCGACGAGGTGCTCCCATAACGTCGTCCGGAGATTGGCGACGACGCGTTGGCCGACAATATGTAGCCAATAGATGGAAATGGCGCTCGAGACGACTTGAACGAGAAAAGCGACGACAAAAATGGCGACGAGCCGAGCGTCGAGCACGGCCTCGCTCCAATTGTCGACGACTCGTTGCAAAATGAGCGGGATGGCGAGGGCTGCCATCGCTTGGACTAAAGAAATCAATACGGCACCGATAAACAATTGTTTCGGCGGTTTGGCGACTCGGAACAAGCGAAGGAAAGCTTGCCAAGTAGTTGTGGACTCCATCGAACGTCCCCCTTTCCTATTAACTGTCGCTGTTTCGAAAACAAGTGTCAAGACGTCGAACCGTTGCGGTGAAAAATGCTAGAATGGAAAAAGAGGTGAGAACGAATGAAATGGATACATACGGCCGATTGGCATTTAGGAAAAATTGTCCACGGCCGCCACATGACAGAAGATCAACGCATCATTTTATTTGAATCGTTTTTACAAATTGTCGACGAAGAGAAGCCGGACGCGATCGTCGTCGCAGGCGACTTGTACGACCGGTCCGTTCCCCCGGTTGAAGCAGTCGATTTGCTCGATGAGATGTGGAAAGCGATCGTGCTCGAGCGGAACATTCCCGTGCTCGCGATCGCCGGCAACCATGATTCGGCCGAACGGCTACAATATAGTTCGAAGCTGTTGACGAAAGTCGGGCTCCATATCGTCGGGAAGTATGAGCCGGGTGTGGAACCGATCATCGTCGCTGGCATCCCGTTTTACTTGATGCCGTTTTTAGAACCGGCCCGGATCCGCTACACGCTGCAAGACGAGACGATCCGGACCCATCACGACGCGCTCACGGCCGTCGTCGAATCGTTCGGTTCCATCGATGCCCGAGCGGTCGGGATCGGCCACAGCTTCGTCGCCGGGGGTCTCGAGACCGACTCTGAGCGGCAATTTTCGGTCGGCACGGCCGGACAAGTCGCCAAAGGACTGTACGAACCGTTCGGTTATACGGCGCTCGGCCATCTCCATAACCGCGACGCGCTCCGCGATGATAAGATCGCCTATAGCGGTTCGCTCATGAAATATTCATTCTCTGAGGCGAACCATGTGAAATCGGTCGATGTCATTGAATGGGACGGAGGATGGACGCGCCGCCGTCGTCCACTTCAAGCAAGACGCGACTTGCGCATCTTGACGGGCACGTTGAATGAACTGCTCGACCCGGTGTTCTATCAAGACGAGAAAACGGATGATTACTTGAAAATCGTCTTGACCGACGAGTCTGCGTTATTCGACCCGATGGCGAAACTGCGGACCGTCTATCCGAACATCTTGCATCTCGAGCTCGAGCTGTTGCGCCGCCAAGACGAGACGTCCCGCTTCGAGCGTGAGACGCTCGAACGGCAGTCGATCGAGGACGTCTATATGGAGTTCTATAAAGCTGTCCATGGCCGAGACGCCGATGAGACGGTACGACGATTCGTGGAAGGAGATGGACCGATATGAGACCTGAACGATTGACGATCACCGCATTCGGTCCTTACGCCGAGACGGAACAGATCGACTTCACACAGCTTGAAGGGCGCTCGATGTTCGTCATCAGTGGACGAACCGGCGCCGGCAAGACGACGATTTTTGACGCGATGACGTTCGCCTTGTATGGACGGGCAAGCGGTGCCCTCCGGAACGCCAGTGATTTTAGAAGCCAATACGCCGACCCGGAACGAAAGACGGAGATCGATTTCTCGTTCACGATTCGCGAGGAGCGGTACCGGATCGTCCGCCAGCCCCAACAACCGCACCCGAAAAATAAGACACCGATCCCTCATGAGGCCGTCCTCTATGAATGGGCGGACAGCTGGAAACCGCTGGCGACGAAAGTCGGGGACGTCGAGCAACAGATCGAATCGTTGCTGCAACTTGATTATGAGCAGTTCAGCCAAATCCTGCTGCTCCCGCAAAACCAGTTCCGCCAACTACTCGACTCGGACTCGATGAAGAAACAACAGATCCTCCAGTCGATCTTTAAGACCGAGGCGTATCGAGCGTTTCAAGAGAATTGGGTCGAGCGGTATGGCAAGTATCGGAAACAAGTCGAGTGGGCGACCGAGACGACACGCTTGAAGCTGCTCGAACTTGAAGACGATGACATCGAAACCGTCGCCGAGCGTAACTTGCCGGAGATTCAGGACTGGCTCGAGGCTAGAGAAGAGCGCCTGTTGACCGCGACCGAGTCGTTACGAGGCGAACGGGATATACAATCGAAACGGGTCGATGCGATACGGAGCGAACTCGAACAGGCGAACGCGCTCGTCCGTTTGTTCGTCGAACGTGACGAGCAGGCACGCGCCCTTGAACGCTACAAATCGGGTGAAGCCGACCGGGTGGAGCGCCGCCGATTGATTGAACGGTTGGAGGCGTCAAGCCGTGTCCGGCCGTTATACGATCGCTACTTGGCGAATCGACAAGATATCGAACGGCTAAATCATGATATCGACGGTGTTCAAACACGGTTGACACAATACGCGAGTAAACTAGACGAGCTCCACGCCAAGACGGAGCGCATCGCGTCTTCGAAGCAAGAAGTCGAGACGATTACCGCCCGTCTGAAAGCCATCGATGACATGCTTCCGTTCGTGGACGAATGGCAGACCGCCGTGACAGAGCGAGACGAGTTGAAACGCTTGACCGACCAACTCGCCGTCTTCAAGGACGATTCTCGTTTAACCGAACTGAGACGGCAGGAAGAGATGTTGTCAGCAGAGCTCGCACAGGAAACGACACCGAACCGTCTCGTCGAAGCTGAACGGAAGTATGACCGGCTCACGGCACACGCGCAACTCGAGGCAAGATTTCAAGCTGTAACGGAGCGGCTCGCATCGTGCGAGCGCAACGGCAAGGAAGCACAACGGCGTCACAAGGCCCAGTCGGATATCGTCGAGCAATTCATGCATGAAGAGCAGGCGTTATGGGCACAGAAGCTCAGTGCGACGCTCGTCGACGGTGAGCCTTGTCCCGTATGTGGATCGCGGACCCATGGGACGGTCGCGTCGCACGAGGTGACGAGTGACCAAGGCAATCTCGTCGCCGCGACGGAGATGCTGAAACAATATGAGGCGGCCTTGCACGAGGCGAGAGCGGACTACCGGGCGTTGAAGCAACAGGCTGAAGAAGTCCGGGGCGAACTCGAATCGTCAAGACAGGCACTCGACTTGTCCGGGTCGGTTCAGGAGGCGACCGTTCTGCAAGAGCGACTCATCCGTTCGCTTCGAGATGAAGAGCGGGCGCGTGCTCAAGCGGAACGCACGTACCGCACGGTCATGACAGATCTAAAACGATTAGAGAAAGAGAAACGCGAACTGACGGAGCGACGGCAGGAATTGCTCGAGCGGTTGCAAGCCGTCCAGGAACGGCTCCAGGCGATGCGGCAACCGGACGCGGCCTCGCTGCAACAACTGCAAGCCGAACGTGACGCGCAATCGACGCGACTCGACCGGCTGCAGCAAGTTATCGCGCAGTATGAACGCGAACTCGAGGACGCGACACGCTTGAAGTGGACCGAAACAGAACGTTTGCGGCTTCTGAACGAACGGCTCGACCTCGAGAAGAAACATTTTGACCAGACCGAGACCGAGCTCGAGGAGTCGCTAGCGAAAAACGAATTGAGCCGTGACGTCTTTTTGACAAACGTCGAACAGATCGACACGTTGTCGTCGCTGCAAGAGCAACTCGCGGAAGAACAGGCAGACGGGATCCGCCTCGAACACGGCTTCAACGCATTGACCGACAAGATCGGTGATGCGGTCAAACCGGATCTCGTTCTGTTAAACGACCGATTGACGACAGCGCAGGCAAGTCTCGACGCATTGGCGGAACAACTCGTCACAGCGGACAGCCAATTGAAGCGCCATCGCCATGTCATCTCGGAATGGGACCGGCTTCGAGACCAGACCGCAGACGAGCAACGCAATCTCGAGACGGTCAAACTGATCGCCGACACGGGTCGTGGTTTGAACCCGCAGAAACTGACGTTCGAGACGTATGTACAGACCGCGTTCTTCGATCAGATTTTACATGCGGCCAACATTCATCTTGATCTGATGACGAGTGGGCAGTTCCAACTCGAGCGAAAAGTCGGGACAGCGAAAGGAAACGCAAAATCTGGACTCGAACTATTGGTCTTTGACGCCTATACGGGACAATCCCGACGCGTCCAAAATTTGTCGGGCGGGGAAGGGTTCAAAGCCTCGCTCGCCCTCGCGCTAGGGTTGGCCGAGGTCGTCCAGCAACTGAGCGGTGGTGTCAGTCTCGAGACGATGCTCATCGACGAAGGCTTCGGGACGCTCGACGCCGAATCGCTCGACCAGGCGATCGAACTGTTGATGTCGTTGCAGTCGAGCGGACGGCTCGTCGGTGTCATCAGCCACGTCCAAGAGTTGAAAGACCGCGTTGATGCGCGGATCGAAGTGAAAAAATCAAGAAGCGGGTCGACGATCCAGCTCGTTGTGGAGTGAAACCGATGAAACATATGGAAACAAGATCAAGTTTGGTCGCCCTGTTACGCGAGAGCGGCATCAAGTCGGGGGAATCATTATTCGTCCACAGCTCGTTATCCAAGCTCGGGTGGGTTTGCGGCGGACCGGAGGCGGTGATCGAAGCGTTACAAGACGTCGTCGGGCCGAGCGGGCTCATCATGATGGCGACTCAAAGCGGGGATAACTCCGACCCGGCCGAATGGGAAGCGCCGCCCGTCCCGAGCGAGTGGTGGGACGAGATCCGAGCCGAGATGCCTGCTTTTGATCAACGGAAAACGGCGACTCGCGGCATGGGCCGCGTCCCCGAGCTGTTCCGGACGTATCCGGACGTACACCGGAGCGAGCATCCGATGTGGTCGGTCGCGGCCTGGGGTCGTGACGCCGAGCAACTGGTCGCGAATCACACGACCGATATCGGATTCGGACCAGGGTCACCGATCGAAAAAATGATCGAACGAGACGCTCGTATCCTCCATCTCGGGTCGCCGCTCGATGCGACGACGTTATGGCACTATGCCGAATATGGAATCGACGGACCGGTGAAGCAGTTCGGTTGCGCCTTATACGAGAATGGCGAGCGGGTGTGGAAGACGTTCGAACATACGGACGTCAACAGCGATCCGTTCGGTGCCATCGGGGAGAACATCGTCAAGCGGGCGGACGTCAAGACGTTCGTGATCAATGAAGCAACGTGTTACTTGATCCCGGCGTCGACATGGGAGCCGGTGCAACACGCCTTGATCGCGTTACGGAGCTGGCTCCGATGAAACGATCTGGCAATATTTTGAAGATGAAGGAGAGTCGGGCGATGAGTCGATGGGGGAAATATATAGGAATTGCGGTAAGTGTCGTGGTGATCGTCGCCATGTTGGCCGTCGTCGGCATCTCGACCCATATCGGCGACCAATTGACGTCGCCGGTGCGGGAGACGCTGACGTTCACGCCAAAGGCGCTCGGCATCAAATATGAGAACGTGACGATCCAGGCAGAGGACGACAACGACCTGTACGGTTGGTGGATCCCTCATCCGACGCCACGGGCGACGATCGTCTTCGCCCATGGTTATGGGAAAAACCGCGAGCAGTCCGACTTGCCGCTGAAAGAACTCATCCCTGAGTTCCATGAGCAAGGCTACCAGTTTTTGACGTTTGATTTTCGTGGCTCGGGCATCTCGGAAGGCGATCGCGTGACGGTCGGGGCGAAAGAACAGACGGACCTGATGGCCGCCATCGATTTTGCGAATGAGCGGACGGATGGACCGATCGTCCTATACGGCGTATCGATGGGAGCGGCGACGGCACTCGTGACAGCCGATGAGATGGATGTCGCGGCCGTCATCGCCGACAGTCCGTTTAGCGATCTTCGCGGTTATCTCGAGACGAATCTGCCGATATGGAGCGATTTGCCGAACTTCCCGTTCACACCGGTCATCATGACCGTGACGCCGTGGTTCACTGGCCTTGATGCGGATATCGTGAAGCCGATTGACGATGTCGCTCAAATCGAGGCACCAGTGCTATTGATTCATAGTGAAGGAGACGACGCCATCCCGGTGAGCGAGAGCGAGCAATTGGCCGAAGCCGGGAATGAAGTCGAGTTGTGGGTGACGGAGAATGATGGCCATGTGCAGTCGCACCGTTCGTACCAAACCGAGTACCGCCAGACCGTCTTCGACTTTTTAGAGCGCGTGTTGTAAGTGTGGAGTCTAGGGGAGACCTAGACTCTTTTTGCTTGACGGAATAGAACGCAGTCGATGTGAGAAAATGCGGTGTTTACCAGTGATATTAAAGGTAAAACGGAGAAAGGTGTGAGCGGATGGCGATTATCAAGAATCAAGAATTATATATCAAGTTGTTTCCTAGGAAGTATGCAGAAACTGGGGATGACCCGTTCATTGCTTCTTTGTTACACATCGAGATTCAGAATACAATCGTCTTCGATTTTTACGGTTCCCTGCTCCTAGAGTCGGAGTATGAGGATTTATTGGGTCGTATGGAATCGATGTTGAGCGGTTCGTTGAAGCGGGTTGTTCTGAATCCGGTCGAACCCTATTTTGTGTTGCGAATCGAAAAAGATTATGATGAGCTGTACAAATGGGTATTCTATAACAAGCTTGGACTGAAGCGGATTGATGGGTTGATTGTCACGAAGGAAGAGATGGTAGAATTCCATAGACAGTTGCAACAAGAGATGACCGGAATCTTGCCACCACCGTTTCTACCTTGACTCTTGAGGACGAGACATCGATTATTTTTGTAAGAATATTACGTATGCTTGGAGGAATTGCAATGGAAGAAAAAACAGAACAATTTGTGAAAGCAGTTTACGCGACCGTTGTACAAGATGGGCTTCACGACTATAAAAAGATGTATGAGGACGAAATAACATTATCAGATTCTGATCCATATACTAATGCGATTCACATGTATCAACAGATGGATGCTGAACGACAAAAGTTGATGATGCATCTGATTGAAGTCGTCATGGTGGACACGGTCTCACACGTCTTCGGATTGATTGACGGTAGCTCGACATTGAATGATTCAGACATTGAAGCGACATTATTACTCGATGATGTCGATACGGAAGGGGAGCTGCAAGATTCTTTCATTGGCTACTTGCACGAAGAAAACTTGTATCCGTAATCGATTCAAAGTTAATTCTAGGGGCGCATGAAGCGCTCCTTTTTTGATATGATTAGTTATGAAAAGGAAAGAAAGAAGGGACTACCATGGATGTAATGGCATTACTATCGTTTCTACTACTCGGAACGCTCATCGGGATTTTGAGCGGATTCTTCGGCATCGGGGGCGGGATATTACTCACGCCGCTCTTACTCGTCTTCGGATATGAAGCGAGTGCGGCCATCGCGCTCAGCTTGATGCTCACGCTCGGGTCGACGACGGCGGGTACGATTTCACATCTCAAACTGAAAAACGTCAATCCAAAACACGCCCTCTTGATCGGGGCGTTCGGGGTCGTCGGGACGTGGGTGGCGACGCCGCTCGTCTTTTACTTAGAGACTCTCGACGGGGCGAAGCCGGTCATCTCGCTCGCCTACATCGCGCTACTCACATACTTCGCCGTCTCGTTTTTCCGTTCGAAGCAACATGAGGAGGGAAGTATCGGATCGGAATCGGTGTCACGACTCGGTTTTATCGGTCTGTTCGGCGGATTCATCTCGTCACTCATGGGCGTCAGCGGCGGGTTCGTATTGACCCCGCTCCAAGTCAAGCTGCTCAACACCGAGATGAAACGGGCTGTCGGGACGAGTATCGCCGCGGCGTTCCTCATCGTCGTCTCGGGCGTGATCAATTACGCGGTCGCCGGTGCCGATACGAACTATTGGCACGGTTTGGCGCTTATTGCCGGTGCGATGATCGGTTCGCCGATCGGGGCGAAGCAGTTACAACGGTTCAGTTCGCAGCTCGTCAAGAAAGCGCTCGGCGGATTTTACGTCGCCGTCGCCATCAGCGTCGCCCTTAACTTGCTCGGCTTCAATGACATCTCGCTCGGACTGCTCGTCGTCCTGGCGCTTTCGTTCATCGTCGCACTGTTCATCCGGCCGCGACGAAAGAAATGACAACAAAACCCCGTCCGTGGACGGGGTTTTTAGCGTCTAGAAATATGATCAATGTTTTCTTGGATTTCGCCGACTTTGCTCTTCGCTTCACGGAGTCGTCGTTCGAACGCCTCTGTGTCGCGTTTCTCATCACGCGATTCATCTTTGCCGCGCTTTGGTCCTTTTGTGGAGCGATGGAGATGGGTCGCTTTCATCAAGCGTTTTTTAAACGTTGAGTCGCTCATAAGGACACCCCCCTTCCATACTATATAAGTTCCACATAAGGAAGAAGGCGAAACGTTTGAACACTCACGAAGCAAGTAAACGTCGGACTTGCGAATTTGCCGAGACTTTGACGGCGATGGCTGCGGCGAGCACCGCTTTAATGACGTCGCCGAAGATGAACGGGATGTTCACTTTAAGCGCATCGATAAACGATAGACCGAATACGGCTTGGAGGCCGAGGCTGCCGACGAGATAGACGAAACCGAGACCAATCAACAGGTTGTAGGCAACGAGGGCGGGGAAAGAGCGATATCGTTCTGACAACCACCCGATCAAGTAAGCGGCAATCGGGAACGCAATCAAATAACCGACCGTCGGGCCGACGAACGGGGCCAAGCCGCCGGAACCGCTGAGGACCGGGAGACCGATCATTCCGAGAAGTAGATAGACGACGACGGCGAGTCCGCCTTTTTTGGCACCGAGAATGGCGCCGATTGTCATGATGCCGAGCATTTGCAGCGTGATCGGGACGGGTCCGATCGGGATGGCGACAGAACCGATACTAGCCAGCAATGCGGCACCGATGGCCACTTGTGTCAAATCATGAATCTTCATATGTAAACCTCTTTTCTGTTAACGTTGACTATGTATAGGTTAACATCTAATGATTTACGTTGGCAAGCATAAAATGAGCACCTGGTCATGATTGGCCAGGTGCTTTCGTGTCAACTCGTTGGTTGATGAAGTTTTGTGGCCGCTTCCGTAAGTTGCGTCCGTACAGCATCGAAGCCGGTCCCGCCGTAGCTATTCCGGCGTTTGACGGCCGTGACCGGTGAGAGTGCCTCGTAGACGTCAGTCCCGATCAAAGTGGAGTGAGTTTGATACGTCTCTAAAGGAAGCTCTGACAAGTAGAGGCGCTGCTCGATACAGTAGCGGACGAGCGTACCCGTCACTTCGTGGGCCTCGCGGAACGGCAGTCCTTTCGCGGTCAAGTAGTCGGCGAGCTCGGTCGCGTTCGAAAAATCGCGCTCGGTCGCTTGTTTCATCGTGTCGGCGTGGAACGTCATGTCTTGAATCATGCCGGTCATGATGCTCAAACTACCTTGAAGTGTCTTGACCGTGTCGAACATACCTTCCTTATCTTCTTGCAAGTCCTTGTTGTAAGCGAGCGGTAGACCTTTCATGATCGTGAGTAGACCCATCAGGTTACCGATGACACGACCCGATTTGCCGCGGACGAGCTCGGCCATGTCGGGGTTTTTCTTTTGCGGCATCATGCTCGAACCGGTCGAGAACACGTCTGAGATCGTGATGAATTTAAATTCTTCGCTGCTCCACAAAATAAGTTCCTCGCAAAACCGTGACAAGTGCATCATCAGGAGTGATGCGTTTGATAAATATTCTAAGATGAAATCACGGTCGCTGACCGCGTCGAGGCTGTTCGGATAGACCCGACTGAAACCGAGCAGCTCGGCCGACCGATGACGGTCGATCGGGAACGTCGTCCCGGCGAGCGCACCGGCACCGAGCGGACTCATATCGATCCGTTTCAAACTGTCACTGAAGCGTTCCTTGTCACGGTCGAGCATCCAAAAATATGCGAGCAAATGGTGGGCGAGCGAGACCGGTTGTGCCCGTTGCAAGTGCGTGTAGCCTGGCATGATTGTCTCGACGTTGTTTGCCGCATGGTTATAGAGCGCCGTCTGTAGTGCTTCAATGCCTTCGATCGTCTCACCGACGCGACGCTTCAAATACAGGTGCATGTCGGTCGCGACTTGGTCGTTTCGACTGCGTGCCGTATGCATCTTCCCGGCGACCGGACCGATTTCCTCGCGAAGTAACGACTCGAGGTTCATGTGGATGTCTTCATGGAACACGCTGAACGACAGCTCGCCGGCTTGTGCTTTCTCAGCGAGGGTGTTCAGACCGCCGATGATCTGTTCGGACTCGTCAGCGGTTAAAATGTGCTGGTCCCCGAGCATCGTCACATGGGCGATGCTCCCTTCGATATCTTCTAGCACGAGCTGGGCGTCGAAATGGATCGAGGCACCAAACTCATCGACCCATTCGCTCGCTGTCTGCTCGAACCGTCCCCCCCATAGTTTACTCATGGGGCATCAATCCTTTCTCGGCTAACACTTCGGCCTGGACTTTTGTCGGTAGGCCCCAAAGTTTGATGAAGCCGACGGCAGCCTGTTGGTCGAACGTATCGGCTGACGTGTACGTGGCAAGTTGTTCATCATAGAGCGAGATCGGCGACTTCCGTCCGTCGACGATGGCTTGACCTTTGAACAGTTTCATCCGCACCGTTCCGGTCACCGTCTGTTGTGTCTCATCGATGAAGGCGAGGAGTGCTTTCGTGAGCGGTGAATACCACAGGCCATTATAGATCGTCTCGGTCAATTTTTGTTCGACGATCGGTTTGAAATGGGCGACTTCACGAACGAGCGTCAACGCCTCGAGCGCGTGGTGTGCCGTGATCAACGTCATCGCCCCAGGTGCCTCATACACTTCACGCGACTTGATACCGACGACCCGGTTCTCGATATGATCGATCTTGCCGATCCCGTGGGCGCCGGCGGCGATGTTTAATTGTTCAAGGATCGACGTGAACGTCGCTGGTTTCCCATCGAGGGCGACCGGGACGCCTTGTTTGAATTCAATCTCGACGTACGTTGGTTCATGCGGCGTATCCTCGAGCGGCGCCGTCAATTCATAGGCGCTTGCTGGCGGAGCGGCCCACGGGTCTTCGAGGATGCCACACTCGACGGCACGACCCCAAATATTTTGGTCGATCGAGAACGGTTCTGCTTGCACGATCGGAATCGGGATATCGTGTTTGGCGGCGTAGGCGATTTCTTCCTCCCGCGACCATTTCCATTCCCGGACCGGTGCGATGATTTCGAGCGACGGGTCGAGCGCGTGGATCGATACTTCGAACCGGACTTGATCGTTGCCTTTGCCGGTACAGCCGTGAGCGACAGCGACGGCTCCTTCGGCTTGTGCGACCTCGACTAGCTTTTTCGAGATGAGCGGCCGTGATAAGGCGGAGACGAGCGGATAGACACCTTCGTACATCGTGTGAGCCTGCATCGAGTAACGAGCGAAGTCATTGACGAACTCATCAACGGCATCGATGACGACTGATTTGACGGCGCCGACCTTGAGCGCTTTCTGTTGGATATGCTCCAAATTTTTGCCTTCCCCGACGTTCAAACAACAAGCGATGACGTCATACCCTTGTTCGTTCAACCATTTGATGGCGACCGAAGTATCCAATCCACCTGAATAAGCTAATACGAGTTTTTGTTTCATTTCGTTGCACCCCTTATACATAATTATTCATCTGTTTCTATAAATATACAACTTACATTAAAGGATGCTGGGGTGGAAAGCAATGGTTTTCCT